>JBLHNI010000330.1:0-3002 GCA_047650615.1 Maribacter sp. | reverse complement strand
CGCGGATATCGTGGTTTCAGCAGGAAGAGGTTTAAAAGGTCCTGAAAACTGGGGAATGATAGAAGAATTAGCTGATGTGCTCGGTGCCGCCACAGCATGCTCAAAACCTGTTTCAGATTTAGGTTGGAGGCCTCACGGAGAACATGTAGGGCAAACAGGGAAACCTGTAGCTAGCAACTTATATATCGCTATCGGAATCTCCGGAGCCATACAGCATTTAGCTGGTGTAAGCTCTTCAAAAATAAAAGTAGTCATTAACACGGACCCCGAAGCCCCATTTTTTAAAGCGGCAGATTATGGTATCGTAGGCGATGCGTTTGAAATAGTACCAACTTTGATAGAAAAATTAAAGGAATTTAAAGCCCAAAACGCTTAATTTTTGTTAATTTGTGCCCTCAAAGGGCTGTTCAAATAATTGGCAACCCAATTATTTGAACAGCCCTTTTTTTATTTTAACTATTATGAGTTTAGTCCGTCTAAAAATAAAAGGAATTTCGTACAGCCAAACCCAAAATGGTGCGTACGCCCTTATATTGAATGAAGTTGAAGGAGACCGTAAATTACCGATTGTTATCGGTGCTTTTGAAGCGCAGTCCATAGCTATAGCTTTGGAAAAAGAAATAAAGCCGCCGCGACCTTTGACGCATGACCTATTTAAAAACTTCTCTGACCGATTTGATATCGTTATAAAACAAGTAATTATACATAAACTGGTAGATGGCGTTTTTTATTCCAGTATCATCTGTGAACGTGATGGTATCGAAGAAATTATTGATGCCCGTACAAGTGATGCCATTGCCTTGGCATTGCGTTTTAATGCCCCTATATTTACCTACAAGACTATCTTGGACAAAGCAGGAATTTTTCTAAAATTTTCGTCCAAGGATAAAGAATCGGATGATGCTAGCGGAGATAGTATCATAGTGGATGAGATTCTACAGGAGGGGGAAACCGTTCACATAGAATCCGGTGCCTCTGATGGGTATACGGAGCTTACCATAGATGAACTTGAAAAAGAACTTACCAAAGCTGTTACCGCTGAAGACTATGAAAAAGCAGCCAAACTAAGGGACGAAATATCCAAAAGGAATTAAAACCAAATCCTTCACATGAAGAAAAGTACGCGGTTACTCCCTTTTTTTATTCTTTTTTCTTTTGTTCTTTTTGCTCAAAACCCAGAAACCAATGACACTGTCGTGAATGTTGTGGATACTGCCGTTCTCAACGATATTTCTACCACAAGCAACATGCTAGTACCCAACGAAGATTTTTCTCTGAACAGCCTTTGGCGCGGAGCACTTGGTATGGCATCGCTATTGCTTTTAGCTTTTTTATTCAGCTCTAATCGCAGGGCAATCAATTGGAAAACTGTTTGCGTTGGCCTTGCTTTACAAGTTGTAATCGCCATTGGCGTATTAAAAGTCCCGTTCATTCAACTCATCTTTGAACAGATAGGAAAGATTTTTGTGAGTATTTTGGAATTCACCCGTGCTGGAAGTAAATTTTTATTTGAGGGACTAGTTGTCGACACAGGAACTTTCGGTTATATTTTCGCCTTTCAGGTACTGCCTACCATCATATTCTTTTCCGCACTTACTTCATTATTATTTTACTTAGGCGTGATTCAAAAAGTGGTAAAAGCATTGGCTTGGTTGTTATCAAAAAGTTTGGGTATATCTGGCGCAGAAAGCTTATCCGTAGCCGGAAACATTTTCTTAGGGCAGACGGAAGCCCCGCTTCTTATAAAAGCGTATCTAGAAAAAATGAACCGCTCTGAAATACTCCTCGTAATGATTGGCGGTATGGCAACCGTAGCAGGTGCAGTGCTTGCTGCCTATATTGGATTTTTAGGTGGAGAAGACGAAGCATTACAACTCTTGTTTGCCAAGCATTTGTTAGCAGCATCCGTAATGGCAGCTCCTGGCGCTATTGTCATCTCTAAAATGTTATATCCCCAGACCGAAGCCGTAAATACAGACGTGAGCGTTTCCTCTGAAAAAATAGGCTCTAATGTTTTGGATGCCATCGCCAATGGCACCACAGAAGGTTTAAAACTTGCCGTGAACGTGGGTGCAATGCTATTGGTATTCGTCGCCATTATCGCTATGATTAATGGAATCTTGGAGTGGACGGGAGATTTGACCAACCTGAATGGTTGGATTTCCGAAAACACATCATATCAACGGTTTTCTTTGGAGGCTATTTTAGGTACTGTGTTTGCTCCCTTAATGTGGTTGATAGGGGTTGCCAAAGAAGATGTTATGCTGATGGGACAATTACTGGGTATTAAACTAGCAGCAAGCGAATTTGTAGGCTATATTCAATTAGCAGAATTAAAGGATATGGCGAGTATGCCCCATTTGAAATACAATAAATCGATCATCATGGCTACCTACATGCTCTGTGGCTTCGCTAACTTTGCCTCTATTGGCATCCAAATTGGCGGCATAGGTTCTTTAGCTCCTGGGCAACGGAAAACACTTTCTGAATTTGGGATGAAAGCGGTTTTGGGCGGATCCTTGGCCTCCTTACTCTCTGCTACGATTGCCGGTATGATATTGGGATAGATAACTCCTTTAAGCGTTAGTTTTTCTGTTATAATCAAAAAAAGTATACTTTTCATTTTCCATTTAGCAAATGAGTAGTATGCTTATTTTTTAGGCACACACAACCAACACCTCTATAAAAATCAGGCTTCCATGTTTCCTATGTAGCTCTTTTTTATTTGGGCAGAATATTGGGGATTTTCAATCCGTAATACCGGCTAGCCGGACAACTGAATTTACGATACCGGACTCACATACGTTTCAAAAAATCATTTCCCAAGGCGATCCTTTAACGGAAGGCGGTGCCTTAATGGGGAATAATGATTTTATAGGTTATGTGCCTATAAACGGAAGTAGCACCAATGGATTTTTAAGCATCAACGCCGAAACCTTACCTGGAGGTGTTTCTGTGCTAGACATAAACTATAACAGCAGCATAAAATTATGGGTCACTAC
>JBLHNI010000329.1:0-3020 GCA_047650615.1 Maribacter sp. | reverse complement strand
TCTCCAATAGCTTTAGTCGTTTTAGGTATTTGGTGTTTCCAGAAATGTTGGGTCTCGCCCGTCATCAAAAGAAGACTACCGTGTTCCAATAATATTTTGTGTTTTAAATCGGGAATGGTATTGTGTTTTAAATGAAAATAACGCGGCTCTCCTAAACTTATGGAAGCAATAGCGGGGTTTTGTCCCAGTTCTTTTTCGTTGTCCGCATGCCATCCATTACTGTCCTTGCCATCTCTATACAGGTTTAGAAGGCAGGTGGTAAAACTACATGTTGAGAGTACATCAATCTTTTCTTTTATAAATTGAAGCTCCTTGGTAAACTGATGAGGCTTCATTGTAATGTTGGAGTAGGAGTAGGACTTGTTATTATTCGCATATAAGGCTGTTAGCCTTGGCTGGGCGTATACTTTCCCAAAAACTTTAATATCGTCCTGTTGCCATGCAATGTTATTTTTCAATAAGGTAAAATAGTCATCTGCGAATCTAATAGCCATAAAATCCGGATAATAGGTAATGGTACTATTGGGTAAGTTCAGGTGAAGAGGTTCGCGGTCAAAGAGTTGTTGCATTAGGAAATAATCGCTTTAAGTTGATTTCTATATTCTGATGGATTTTGACCAGTAAATGCTTTGAAGGATTTATTGAAATGGGAGAAATTATTAAATCCGCATTCAAAACAAACCTCGGTAATGCTTAGGGGTTTTTCTGCTAAAAGCTTTGAAGCATGTACCAATCGGTATTCGTTTACAAATTGCACGAAGGTTTTATTGGTTATCTTTTTAAAATATCGACAAAAAGATGGAATGGTCATACTTGCCATGTTGGCTATTTCCTCTAAGGTTATATCTTCTTTAAAGTTATTTTTAACATGGTTAAAGACCACATTGATTCTATCATTGTCCTTAATGTCTGTAGCCAATGAGAAACCTTCTGCATTCAAAAGCTTAGTTTCTTTTGAGTTTGCTAGTTCATTTAGAATATTAAGGATGGACAGTAAGCGTTGAAAATCGGTTTGGTATTCCAGTACTTCTATTTTCTCGCCAATTTTCTTTTTAGTCTTGCCTGAAAAGCTGATTCCTCCGTTCGCTACCTCGAAGAGTGCTTGAATTTTTCGCATTTCAGGTATATTAAAAAAATCATTACCAAGAAAATCTAGCTTCATCTGTATGACGGTTTCATTGGTGTTACCTGTGAGTCGGTCTGTAAGTCCGCAATGGGGGAGGTTGCTCCCTATTAAAATAAGTTCACCGTCGGTGTAATAGGATACATGGCTTCCCACTTGCCGTTTCCCGGAACCTCCGTTTACGTATACTAGTTCAATTTCTGGATGGTAGTGCCATTCATAATTCTTGTTCAGTTTAGACTGATCGAACTTTTGATACGTGAAGGAGTTACCAAACGTGGGGGCTATGGCTTCAAACTTTGGTCTTTGTGTAATCATACTTTTATATTGATTCTAGTATAAAATTAAACAAGCCTTTTAAAGGCTGTACTTTACAAAATTAACCAAAATATATTCAAAATTAACCTAAGCACCTATTTTTCTGCGTTAGCAGGTTAAAATAGAACATAAATTAGAAAACTGTGCTGTAGTGCCGGCCGTTAATGCTGGGTACATTTGTATAGTAATTAGTATTAATATAAAAAAACTAATATCATGAAAAGAATTTTAAAAGTAACAACAGTACTAGTCTTTTTGTTAAGTACAACTCTAAGTATAGCAAAAGATTCAGAGATACGTCTAATAGCCACCAAAGAAGCCAAGAGCTTGGTGTTGATATTAGATAATGCAGCAAAGGATTTGACCCTTACATTTACGGATACAGATGAAAATATCCTGTATTTCGAAAAAATGGAAAATGGAACCTTAACGAAAAAGTTCAATTTATACAGTTTAGAAAATGGTAAATACTACATCACTACTTCGGATGCTAGTCGATTAGTCGTATACACGGTTTCTATAGCTGTAAAAAACGTTAATATCATAGAAAAGAAGGAAACGTTGAAGCCACACTTCCGTAAAACGAAAGAAAAGATATTCGTAAACTTCTTAAACTTAGATAAGTCCAAGGTAGACATAAAAGTATATGATGAACAGTACAGAGTTGTATTTTCAGAAACGGTTACAGAAGAAATGACTATAGAAAAAGCTTTTAACTTTCAAGGAGCCTATGCTGGTAATTACAGAGTGGTAATTTTGGATGCTAAAAAAAGCTACTCGGAAAATTTTATAGTTGATTAAGTTAATTAAATTTCAGTAAAAGGGAACGGAAGCGTTCCCTTTTTTTATACTCCTAGGTAACTAAAGGCCCAGTACATGAGCCCAAATTGGAAGGGCAAACGCAATACAAGTATCCATGTTGGAATACCGGCAGCGACTTTCTCAGTACTCAGCATATGAAAATGTACCAATAGGAATATTGCTAAAAGTGTAATGACACCATAAATAGCAAGATTCTTTGTGATAGCAAAACATAATCCAATTCCTAAAGCAATTTCTGCTACACCACTCCAATAGACCATGGTCTTATGGCTGGGAATGTATCTCGGCATAATGCGCATGTATACTTTGGGCTTTATAAAATGAAAGATACCGGCAAGAATATACATGCTTGCCATAAGGTATAAGTGCCAAGGGTAGCTAAAGCTCATTTTAGGTATTTTTGAAATCGGTCTTTTTTGTATTGGGGAACAGATTCGTTGGTCATTAATAATTCAAGAATTTCCCTAGGTTTTTCCTTTTGGAACATGAGTTCGTAGAATTGCTGAACCGTAAGGCTGTTTGTTGACTCTTCCAGAAGTTCAACAACATTTCCAGAAACCACTTTGCCTTCCTCTAAAACCTTAACATACGTACCAGGATGGTTATGCTGTATAAACTCCTTAAGAATAGCTTGGGTTCCAAACCGAACACCTAGTTTGTAACAAGGTTCCCTAGGTTGCGATACCTGTACAGTAGCACCACCAATTTTATAAATAGTACCAACTCGTATTTGAGCATCGTCCATGCCAGAAATAGT
>JBLHNI010000328.1:0-3061 GCA_047650615.1 Maribacter sp. | reverse complement strand
TGCAGCCTATAGGATGGTTAATTGCCTGAGCCGAATGTTGCTTTACCCATATAGATTGTTAGAGGGAATAGTCCAATGTAATTGGGCACTGCTTTTTATTCCACCGGCTTAGTTTTATTACGAATTATATGGCTTTTCCAAAGGTCAGCAAAATGCCGTCTGGATTAAGTAAGGTAAATTCTTTCTGTCTCCAAGGTTTTATTTGTAAGTCTCCATTTGGATGTATAGATGTCTTAGTATCAAGCAATAACTGATAAAGCGTTTTAATAGCACCAGTTCTAATATAAACTTGGGCATAGTTTTCTTTCGAGCCTATTTCTTTAAACTCAAAAAAATGACTTAATATGGTGTCTTTTCTAATCATTAAATAATCTCCAATGTCTTAAAAATCCAAGGTGTTCAGGTAAAAGTCTTTGTTTCTCATCGGTAATTTTGGGCTGATACTCTTGAGCATAGTTGTTGTGTTTTAATGATTCTGATGTTGAATTTTAGCCGTTACCACTAACACAGTGATAACATAACAAGTCGCAATGCTAAATACATTTAAATCATATAAATTTTAAGTCTATCTACTCTCAATTCGAAATAGTCACAGAAGTCCCGCTAAAATTCGCCCTATATTCTAACATGTCATAATAACGGTTGCCGTCATCCGGTCTGTTTAACTGTTGGCCCGTAAACAAACTGTACTCATAGTCCTCGCATGTGCAGGTGGCCACTTGACCTATAAAGGCCATCGTCGAACAATTATTAGGGGCATGGTTAGGACAACTTGCCTCAAAAGCCCGGTATTGGTTAAAGCCTGTATTGATGACGAATACACCTCGTGTTCCTACGCCATCTTGCCGTATTAATAACGCTGTGCCCGTATTTGTAAGCGGACTGTACAAGGGAAGGTTTAAGTTGACCTCAAAACGGAAACCCACCTCCTGCAAGAACGGATTTCTATTGGTACGTTCACTTTCGCAGGCACAAAATATACTGAGTAGTACTAGTAGGAAAATACGTTTCATTTCTATGTATGGTTTTAACAAAAGGTAAACAAAAATGCGTAAAAAATATGTATATTTGCGTTAAATCCTCTCGAAAAAAGCCTGTAAATAAGGCATATGCAGAGGATTTTCTTATTTATTAAATGAGGCTATTATGAGTAACGTATCTTACTACACCGCGGAAGGACTTAAAAAGTTAAAGGACGAGCTAAATCAATTACGAGATGTGGAACGCCCTAATGCTTCACAGGCTATTGCGGAAGCCCGTGATAAGGGAGATCTTTCCGAAAATGCAGAATATGATGCTGCAAAAGAGGCGCAAGGCTTGTTGGAAATGAAAATTTCGAAGATGGAAGGCACATTGGCTACCGCAAGATTAATAGATGAATCTCAATTGGATACTTCTAAGGCACTGGTATTGTCTACCGTAAAACTGAAAAATCAGAACAACGGTATGGAGATGAAATATAAACTGGTCGCCGAAAGCGAGTCGGACATTAAAACGGGTAAAATATCGGTCAGTTCTCCTATTGGTAAAGGTCTTTTGGGTAAAAAAGTAGGCGATGTCGCAGAGATTGTCGTTCCAAATGGGAGTTTAAAATTAGAGATTATAGAAATCACCAGAGAATAAGAACCGTTAATTTGGTATATTTAATCCCATTCCTATTAGGATGGGATTTTTTAGTTTAAAGTCGAAATTATGCCAACATTATTCACAAAAATCATAAACGGGGAAATACCCTGTTACAAAATTGCTGAGGACGCTAACTTTTTAGCTTTTTTGGATATTAATCCTAACGCTAAGGGTCATACATTATGTATCCCAAAAATAGAGGTAGATAAGATTTTTGATATGGAGGAAAATCACTTTACCGCATTAATGGCCTTTTCTAGAAAAGTGGGAAAAGCGATAGGTGAAACTATAGATTGCAAGCGTGTAGGTATTACAGTTATTGGTTTGGAGGTACCACATGCACATGTTCATTTAATTCCTTTAAACAGCATGCAAGACGCTAGTTTTCAGCATAAAACACAACTGACATCAGAAGAATTTGAGTCGGTGGCAGCAAGTATTCGTTCTAATATTCAATAGGGCCAGCTAAGAAAATATAAATAGTGGCGGCTACTAACGCTATCAAAAATAGTAGCAATACATAAAAGGATACGGTGGGTTTTGAAGATTTCTGCTCAGGCACCACGATTTTTTCATAGTAGTTGAACATCCGTTCTATATCCTGCGTCCAACTTACAGGATAGATATTAGATTTACATTTATTACATACCAGTTTATTGGAAACTTTTGCAGTGGTTTTATGAAAAAAACGACCATAGGTGTGTTTTTGATAAAAGCTAAGGTTTAAGTCTTGGTTAAAACATTCCGGACAGTTATTGGCAAGGTTGACTTCCTTTATAACGACTAACTTTTCTTTTGTCATGATTACTATATTACTATGCTACTTTTAGAGATATCTGCATAATGGTTCCCTCTTTACCGGACGAAAGTACCTTTATTTTTCCATTATGATATTCTTCCACTATTCTTTTAACAAGGGATAGACCTAAGCCCCAACCTCTTTTTTTTGTCGTAACCCCAGGATTAAAGATAGTAGTAAAGTTGCTTTTTAGAATTCCAGAGCCTGTGTCCGCGACCAAAATCTTAACGAATTTACCATCGGGAACAATTTCTATGGCGATACTTCCTTTACCGCGCATGGCATCTATACCATTTTTTACCAGATTTTCTATCGTCCAGTTATACAAGGAGCTATTTAGTAGTACGGGTAACGTTTCTATTTTACTAGAGAAGGAAAAATGGATGAGCTTAGAACTTCTTCTTTTTAAATATTCGTACGCTTTCTCAGTTTCTTCAACAATATCCATTTGGTCTAATTTGGGAAGAGAGCCAATTTTGGAGAAGCGGTCTGTAATGGTTTCTAGCCTAGCAATATCTTTCTGAATTTCTTTAGTTATATCTGGGTTTATTTGCTCTATTTTCAGTAATTCATTCCAGCCCAATAAGGAGGATAAAGGCGTCCCAATCTGGTGGGCGGTTTCTTTTGCCATACCTG
>JBLHNI010000327.1:0-3063 GCA_047650615.1 Maribacter sp. | reverse complement strand
GAAGTAATAAATGAGCTGCTGCAAATAAAGCGTCTGAAGACATAGAAATTTTTGAACACAAAGTTCAGCCATTTTTAAGCGCTCCACAAGTTTTTGTGTTGATCCGCAAAAACTCCAATTTGGGAGAACGCATGGTTACGGTAGCAATAGGGTGTTCTCCGTCGCTTTCAATTGAAACCAATGTATATACTGGCTTAAAGACAGGATCCCATTTAAACTTTTCGTAGAACGTCTCCCTAGAGTAGGCCATTCTGTAATCTCCCTAAATAGCTATAAGGCTATCCGATAGGGTTCTTTTTATTTGGCTAAGATTAGAATTTTAAAGCCTTCGTAATATGCTATTATTTGCTCGGATGGCGTGCTTTTTTCTTCTGTAAAGGCAGTAAATCCTATTAAAATGAAAAAGAATAAAATGTTCTTCATAGGTTTGAGCTTCTATTGATGGACATTACTAACACTAGTATTCTCTTATTCTAAAAACCGCCAACCCGCAGCGAGTGATTTGCTCATATATTTAGGCAATTTAAACGTAGTTAGCTCATCTGAAAATTCTCTCCCCGTATCTTTTTTGTACGTTGAGTTAATTAATCGTGTGCAAGAACCTGTAGGATAGGTAGTATAGTCAATAGCTTGCTTTTCACATTCGCTAAGAATAGCAAACTCCATTCTAACTCTCATTTTCTTTGAGTCATTTCCTCCTTCGCATAAAACAACCCTATTTATAGTTTGATTCTGAAGATGTGTGGCAAAATCAGCTTGAAATGCTATGATGTTTTTTATGGAGGTATCTTCTTTTGGTATGGATAATGGTTTACCAAGATTTATTACCGAATATGTTTTTTGATTGCCATCTATAAGCAGCATACCTACTGCATTACTCATTACTTCTATTGCTAACACTTTCATCTTATATTTTTTACAAAATTGGTTTTGTATTCGCTAGAACAATTGGTCAAAATGAAATTCAACGCTTAGTATAAAATGCGTTTTTAATGCCTCATAAACATTATTAAGTACAGTGTTTATTTTCTTACTGCTTATCAATTTCCATATAATCAACTACCAAATTTACCATTGCATTAATACCTGTGATAAACCCACTTTCGTCAATAAAAAAATCTGGAGTATGATGAGACGCAGACGTTTTTGGATCTTGCCCTTTTGGCAACCCACCTATATAAAAATAAAAACCCGGGACTTCATTAGCAAAAAATGAAAAATCCTCAGCTCCAGTTTCTGCCGGTACCAGCAGAACATTTGACAAGCCAGCAGATTTCTGTAAGGAAGGCAACATTTTGGCTGTAAGTTCAAGGTTATTAAATGTAACTGGATAATGCGATGAATACGGTAGTTCCACAACAGCTTCTGCCTCGTTTGCTTCACCCGTTTTAGTTGCTATTTGACGAATACGCTCAAAAATCAATTTTTCATCAGCATCACTTAATGTTCTTACCGTTCCTAACATCTCCACTTGTTCAGGAATTATATTGGAACGGTTACCACCATGTATTGAACCAATAGTAACCACAGCAGCATTTCGTGTAATATTTACATTACGGCTAATTATGGTTTGAAGATTATTGATGATTTGTGCAGAGGTTACAATCGGATCAACTGATGACCAAGGTTCTGCACCATGTGAAGACTTCCCTTTTACCGTAATCTTCAAGTCCGCAACTCCTGCAAACATTCCTCCAGGACGATAGGTGATTTTTCCAACCTCAACTTGCGCATTGATATGAAGTCCGAAGATAACATCAACCTGTGGGTTTTTTAATGCGCCCTCCTTAACCATAAGTTCGGCGCCACCTTCTTCCCCTTTCGGAGCTCCTTCTTCAGCAGGTTGAAAAATAAATTTAACGGTTCCTTTTAAATCCTTTTGCATCCCAGACAAAATTTCTGCAACACCCATAAGAATGGCTACATGAGAATCGTGACCACAAGCATGCATCACATTCGTTTCTTTTCCATCGTACATAGTTTTAACTTTGGAGGCAAAAGGAACAGGAGTTCTTTCTAAGACAGGTAAGGCATCCATATCTGCTCGTAACGCTATTACAGGCCCAGGAAGACTACCTTTAAGAATGCCTATGACACCAGTTATACCAACATTAGTTTGTACTTCCATTCCAAGCGATTGTAAATGCTTTGCTACGAGAGCTGCAGTTCTAACTTCGCGATTGCCTAATTCAGGATTTTGATGAATATCCCTGCGCCAATCTATTACCTTCTGCTCAATATCCTTTGAATTAATTTGAATTTCGTTTTGGATACTATTCGATTGGGCATTTGTATTTTGAAAACCCAAAAGCAAGATTAATAGGAGCAATAGATATGTGTTTTTCATGTTAGTTTCGATTTTATTTAGTCTGTATTTTCAAGGTCTTAGGTTGAAAACTGCCAATTTTCAGATGATGTTAGTTGCGAGGTTACGTAATTAAATTAGTAAACGCCTATGAACCAGATAAAATTCCGAAGAAATTTTCCAAATAAGCACTTGCCATAGCAATTAATTATACTCCTTGTGTGCACAAAGCATGGGCATCTTTTATTTATCGAAAGGTAAATAATTCGTCTAGAGGGTGCAAGTCCCTTATGGGCGGGGGTAAGGCCTTGAACCAGTAGTAAGTCGCAAGCTAGTTTACCGTGAGGTATGCAGTGAGGGAAGCGAGACTACAAAACCCGGTACTAACGAACAGGAACTGGATATGAGGTATATTTACTTGGGTAAGTAAGCACATCATTGTAAGGCCCCACGATTACGAAAAGGGTACGTATGTAGAAACGGCAGGGGTCGGGGAGAAAGAAGATGTTCTTGCCTGGGGGGTCTCTACAACTACGAGCTGGTTAGGTAGAGAAGACAGCAGAGGTCATAGTACTTATTGCAACGAGCTGTGAATAGATACCACAGAGGTCTAACAAATAAGGAAGGACCAAAGGTAAATTTCTTTGAAATTAGAATAGGAATACGCCTTGGTGTATAGCCTATTCATAAAGTAAACGATAGCCTTAGTTGGTGTAAAGAGCCACTAATGTGATGATTTACGAACCGCCGTATACGAG
>JBLHNI010000326.1:0-3069 GCA_047650615.1 Maribacter sp. | reverse complement strand
AGGATATACCAAGCGATTTTGATGAAGAAGCACGTTATAGCACCTTAGTGGAAAAAGCGATTTTAGAAATACGTGCGGGAAATTATAAAAAAATAGTACTCTCTAGAAATTTTAAAGTTCCGTTTTTGAAACCTATTTTTACTACGTTTCAAGAGCTTTTGAGCGCTTATCCTAAGGCCTTTTGCTACCTCTGGTATCATCCCAAAGTGGGTATGTGGTTAGGCGCTACGCCAGAAATTCTAATAAAGACAAGCGGCTTAAATTTTACGACCATGTCCTTGGCCGGTACACAGAATCAAACAATAGGCGAGGAGCTCCCAAAATGGAAAACAAAGGAAATAACGGAGCAACAATTGGTTACAGATTACATCGCTGAGGTACTTAAAACTAGGGCAAAGGAAGTCGACGTTGGCAGTATAGAAACTATAAAGGCCGGACATCTTTGGCATATAAGGTCTAAAATAACAGGTAGATTTCCCCAAGGAATGTTAAAGAATTTGGTGACCGCATTACACCCTACACCTGCGGTTTGTGGTTTGCCTTTAACAGACGCCAAACGTTTTATTCAGAATAATGAGAAGTACCAACGTGCTTATTATACAGGGTTTTTGGGAGAACTGAACTACAAGGAAGAAAGAACAAGAAATAGGAATCGAAGAAACCAAGAAAACAGTGCATATAGATCGGTTGTGAGGACTTCGGAGCTTTTTGTAAATCTTAGGTGTATGCAAAAGGTCGGCGATTCGTTTATCATTTATGTAGGTGCCGGAATTACAGCAGATTCTGATTCCAAAAAAGAGTGGCAGGAAACCGAGAGCAAAGCGCAGACGATGTTGTGTTTACTCGCTACTTAAGGAAACAACTATTGGTTTAGTAAGCTACAGGTTGTATTTTTGTACCGCATGAAATATTCGTCAATTCCATTAGCACAAACCGTAGTAGCCCAGTGTAAGCTAAACGGTATTGCCAATATCATAATTTCCCCTGGTTCTAGAAATGCCCCGTTGACTATTTCTTTTTCGGAGGATTCTTTTTTTACCTGTTATAGTATTGTAGATGAGCGTTGCGCTGCCTTTTTCGCCCTTGGTATAGCGCAACACCTTAGGAAGCCCGTTGCGGTAATTTGCACATCTGGTAGTGCGCTATTGAACTATTATCCGGCAGTAGCTGAAGCGTTTTATAGCGAAATTCCACTAGTGGTTATTTCGGCCGATAGGCCATCTTATAAGATTGATGTTGGCGATGGGCAAACCATTCGCCAAGATAATGTATTTGATAGGCACATAGGGTATGCTGCCAACCTAAGACAAGATGTCTCGCATGCGACGGATAGAATTTTAAGATATACCCCGGATTGGTTCAAAGGTAAAAATGTACACAAACTACAAGAAGAAATTCAAGAATTTAATAATGAAGAACTCAATCGTTCGTTGCAGACAGCTCTGGAGTTTTCACTTCCGATTCATATAAACGTTCCGTTTGAGGAACCCTTGTACGATTTTGTAAAGGAAGCAACAGTGCGTTCAAACAGTTCCATTTTCCTTAAAAAAAAAGACAAGCCTATTTCATTGAATAAGTTCAAAGAAATATGGCAAAGTACCACACGGAAAATGGTTTTGGTTGGTGTGAATGAACCTGATTGGGTAGAACAAGCCCTACTGGATAACTTAGCAAATGACCCCTCGGTTTTGGTATTAACGGAAACCACCTCAAACCTGCATCATCCTAATTTTTTTAATAGTATTGATACCTTAATAGCACCCATAGAGCTTTCCAAGAATAAAGCCGAGCTTTTTAAGGCCTTACAACCAGACGTGTTGCTTACGTTTGGGGGACTAATTGTTTCTAAAAAAATAAAGGCCTTTTTACGGCAGTACGCCCCAAAGCACCATTGGCATATTGGCGAGAAAAGAGCGAACGATACTTTTTTTTGCTTGGACACCCATCTAAAAACTTCAATCAATAGCGTTATAAGAGCATTCTATAAACCACATACAGGGTTAGAAAGCACCTATTTCGCCTATTGGAACGCGGTTAAAAAAAAACACCTTGAGAAGGAGGTTTCCTATTTAAGGCAGATTCCATTTTCAGATTTTTCTGTTTTTAAAACTACGCTTACAAGTATTCCAGAAAAGTATCAATTGCAGTTGGCCAATAGTTCTACAATACGATATGCACAATTGTTCCATATAAAAGAGTCGGTTCACGTATTTTGTAACAGGGGCACAAGTGGGATAGATGGTTGTACTTCGACAGCTATAGGAGCATCCCAATACGAAAAAAACCCAACACTTTTGATTACTGGCGACCTGAGCTTCTTCTACGACAGCAATGCCCTTTGGAACGATTACATTAGGTCTGATTTTAGGATTATCCTCATCAATAATAACGGAGGAGGAATCTTTAGAATATTACCTGGGAAAGAGGATTCGGAAAATTTCGAGCGTTTTTTTGAAACCAAACACGAGCTGAATGCGTTTGCACTTTGCCAGATGTTTGGATTAGGATATCAAAAGGTTAATGATGCGAGCTCTTTAGAAGAGGAATTGTCTGTATTTTACGAGGTATCCGACAAGCCAAAACTACTTGAGATTCAAACCCCTAGATTATTAAATGATAAAATTTTGATGAATTACTTTCATTTTATATCTTAGAGACATATTAACCATTACTTAAAGACACTAAAGATTATGAGTAAACGTGATGATTTAATCGAAAAGTACGCAGCGGACATTAAGGATAAGTTCGGGGAAAGCGCTGACATGGAATTACTTACCAAAGTTACTGTTGGTTTAGGCCCATCAATTTACAACTTGGATTCTTCTAAAGTTTCTGGTGGTGATGAAAAAGAACTAGAAACGGTAAAGAATAATTACCTTATCAAAAAATTAGGTCTGACTGATTCTCCAGCACTTATGGATGCGGTTAAAAGCGTATTGGATACCTATGGTTCTTCAAACAAGAACAAACATAGAGTGGTAGTTTACTACATGTTATGCAAGCATTTTAAAAAAGCTTCTATATACTAGTACATCATCTTTTAACAGTAAAAAGGCCGTTTCAAAAGAA
>JBLHNI010000325.1:0-3069 GCA_047650615.1 Maribacter sp. | reverse complement strand
GGAATTAAGGTGGTACTGTCTCCACATGGTATGCTGGAGCCTTGGATACTGGCCGATAAGCCTTGGAAGAAAAAGCTCGGTTTATTATTATACCAACAGAAAGCGATTAGTAAAGCCAACTATTTGCTTGCCACCGCCCAGATGGAGCAAGAGAATATTTTAAAGTTAGGTTTTTCTAACCCAATCAGCATCATTCCCAATGGGATTGATTTGACTGAGATTAATAAGCTTAAGGAGATTTATGGAACTAAAAAAGTGGTTTTTCTGTCCCGCATTCATCCCAAGAAAGGCATTGAATTGTTACTGGAAGCTTGGCGCACCAGTGACACCGGGGACTGGACACTAGAAATTGCAGGAAATGGGGAAGCTACTTATATAGAGACGCTGCGCCGCAATGCAAGGGATTTAGAAAACGTGGCATTTGTAGGGCCGCAATATGGGGAAGCCAAATGGAATTTGTTACGATCTGCCGATCTGATGGTATTGCCTACCCATAGCGAGAATTTTGGCATTGTAGTGGCGGAAGCTTTGGCGTTAGGGGTGCCCGTCATCACCACCCAAGGCACACCCTGGGAAGACCTGGAAACCTATGAATGTGGCTTTTGGATTGAGTTATCAGTCGTGAATTTAAAACAAAGCTTAGAGCAACTGATGCAACTTTCAGAAGGCCAAATTAAAACGATGGGTGAGAACGGACAACGCTTGGTCAAAAACAAGTACGATATTAAGGCGGTGGCTAAAGACATGAGAGAATTGTATCAAAAAATACTAGAATAATGAAAATCACCATTGTACAAGGCGCATTTCTGCCCATTCCTGCAGAATTAGGTGGAGCCGTTGAAAAGATGTGGTATGGTTTGGCAAAAGAATTTGTGAATCAAGGTCATGAGGTCAACTATATATCCAAATCTTATTTGGGATTTGTAAATAAAGAAAAGAAAGAAGGAATTAATCATATCAGAGTAAAAGGATATAAGACTCCCTCTTCAGGTATAGTATTAAAACTTTTAGATTTACTTTATACGCTAAGGGCGGTACGAAAAATAGCAAAGGATACAGATATTATTATTTCGAATACCTTTTGGCTACCTATACTCTTATCAGATGATAATAAAAAGAAATGTTTGCTAGACATCGCTAGATTGCCAAAAGGGCAAATGAAGTTTTACACTCAAAATTCGAGATTAAGAGCTAATTCAAGTCCGGTAGCAAAAGCAATAAAAAATGAAATTGCTATAAAATATCATGAAAAAGTTGTTATGATACCTAATACATTGCCATTTAAAAATACAGGTCAAATTGATTTTTCAAAGAAAGAAAATATAATTCTATATACGGGAAGAATACACCCTGAAAAAGGCTTAGATATTTTAATAAAGGCGTTTATTTCTCTTAATACAAATCATTGGGAATTACTTATCGTGGGACCCTATTCTACAGAAGCTGGCGGAGGGGGGGACTCTTATTTGAATGGTTTAAAAGTGTTGTCTCAAAATAGGAATGTTAAATTTATGGAACCTATTTTCGATATTGATAAATTAAATAAAATATATGCGAAAGCATCCATTTTTGTTTATCCTTCTGTAGCCGAGAAAGGAGAAACTTTCGGCGTATCGCCTTTAGAAGCTATGAGTTGGGGATGTGCCACAATTGTTTCTGATTTAGAATGTTTTAAAGATTTCTTAATTCATAACAAAAATGGTTTATGCTTCGATCATCGTTCAGAAGAAAAGGCTGAAATATTAGCTAACTATCTTAATAATTTAATTAATAAATCAGAGTTAAGGGAGTCTATGGCAAAACAGGGCTTGAGTGTTAATAAAACTCATTCTAACGAAGTGTTATCTAAAGTGTTTTTAGCAGAATTTCAGTCCATTATAAAAAATAATTAGATGAACTACGAACATTCACAAGTCACAGCTTACGACTCGCCATGGTCTGTGTCGCAACGTATAAAAATGCTAGTATGGGAATATGTCTGGTTGCTGTTTTGTAGCTGGACACCCAAGCCGGCAAACGCATGGAGGCTATTTTGGCTTAAATTATTTGGATGCACCATTTATGGGAAACCCTTTGTGCATCAAAGGGCCAGGATTCAAATTCCATGGAATCTAATCTTACACAATCATGCCTGTTTAGGAGATCGCGCAAATGCTTATACACTAGGAGTTATAGAAATATTTGAACATGCTACCGTAGGACAAGAGGTGTATCTATGCACTGGTACGCATGCTTTTGATAAAGCTTCGATGAATTTAATAACGAGTAAAATTACGATTTGCAAAGGGGTATTTATTGGTGCTAGGGCTTTTGTAATGCCTGGGATAACTGTTGGAGAAAATGCAATTATCGGTGCGGGAAGTCTGGTGACGAGAAATGTGGATGCAAATACCATCGTTGGTGGTAATCCTGCAAAACTTATAAAAACAAGAAATCTTGAATAAAATTCCTGTTACGGTTATTGTTTCTGTTAAAAACGAAGCTTTAAACTTACCGTCCTGTCTGGAAAAACTAAAACGATTTGCGCAAATTATTGTGGTCGATTCCGGCAGTAGTGATGAAACAATAACTATCGCAACGGCTATGGGGTCTGAAGTATTACAATTTGTTTGGGATGGAAAATTTCCTAAAAAACGGAATTGGGCACTTCAAAATGCAAAGCTGCTATACGAATGGGTCCTGTTTTTGGATGCGGATGAGTTTGTAACAGAGGATTTTGTTAATGAAGTGGAAATTAAAACCCAAAACCCCGATTATAATGGCTATACCATACAGTTTGAGAATTATTTTATGGGCAAAAAATTGCGGTATGGCTATGGCTTCCAGAAATCAGCACTTTTTAAAAAATCCAAAGGTGCTTACGAGAAAATAGAAGAAGATCTGTGGAGTCATTTGGATATGGAGGTACACGAACATCCTATTATCGAGGGTAATATAGGTGTGATTAAGGCTAAGGTGGTCCACAAAGATTTTAAAAACTTAGACCATTATATAGCCAAACACAATGCCTACTCCACTTGGGAAGCGCAAAGGTATTTACAGCTCAAGCAGTCAAAAAACAGTCAGTTG
>JBLHNI010000324.1:0-3098 GCA_047650615.1 Maribacter sp. | reverse complement strand
TCCTAAAGAAATGGCACCCCCATGAACCTTTCTTAGTTTTTTATCCAAGTCCAGTTCTTTCACGTCCCGCCGAATAGTATCTATAGAGACATCTAGGGTTTCGGCAATATCGGTCAACAGAATCCTATTGTGAAGCTCCACCTCACTTAAAATAGTCTGTTGTCTTTCTTCTTTTAACATGATGTATTCTAGATTTCAATCAAAGATAGTTAAAATAAAAAAATGCTGTTTTATTCTATAAATATAAATATAACTGATTTAAATATAATTAAAATGCAAAAAACAGCAAAATATAATGCAAAAAACAGCATTAAATAAAATTCTTGCTTATATTTGCATGCTTTTAAAATCCAAACGAAACATCCCTTTTATGAAAACTGCCACTGCCAAATCCCCTATTTCAATTGCCTACAAGCCTGTAGGTCAGTTCGAAGAAACGCGTTATGAAAAAATCCATAATGTCATCTTTGCAGATTCTAACCATGCTTCCATAAAGGTTGCAGAGGAAATTGTGGAATTAATACGAAAAAAACAATCCCAAAATAAGACCTGTATCCTTGGTTTGGCAACGGGCTCCTCTCCTATACGTGTTTATGAGGAATTGGTGCGGCAGCACAAGGAAGAAGGTCTTAGCTTTAAAAATGTGATTACTTTTAATCTGGACGAGTATTTAACCATGGAAAAGAGTAACATTCAGAGTTACCACTATTTTATGCATGAACATTTGTTCAACCATGTAGATATCCCAGCAGAGAGCATACATATTCCAGATGGCACAGTAGCTCCTGAAGATACAGTAGCCTATTGTTTGGCCTATGATAAAAAAATAAAGGAATATGGAGGGCTAGACTTTCAATTATTAGGAATTGGCCGTACTGGGCATGTTGGTTTTAATGAACCTGGATCGCACTACAACTCCGGTACTCGTGTGATTACCTTAGATCACATTACCAGAGTAGACGCTGCACCATCCTTTTTAGGCATAGATAATGTTCCTAGAAAAGCAATCACTATGGGCATAGCCACAGTACGAAAATCTAAGCGGATTGTTTTGCTAGGTTGGGGACAAAATAAAGCGAACATCCTTAAACAGACTATAGAGGGCGAAATCACATCACATGTACCCGCTACCTATCTGCAAAATCATGACAATTGCACTTTTGTTTTGGATACTGGCGCTGGGAGTGAACTTACACGTAATAAAACACCATGGCTCGTTGGCGCCTGTAAATGGACTGAGGAACTAAAGGCTAAAGCAATTATTTGGCTTTGTGATAATACAGGAAAGACAATTTTGAGTTTAACAGACAAAGATTATAATGATAATGGCATGGCAGAACTCTTACTGGAAGAGGATTCCTACGACCTTAACATTTCTATGTTTAACAAACTACAGCATAGTATTACGGGTTGGCCAGGAGGCAAACCAAATGCCGATGACACCTATAGGCCAGAACGCGCAACCCCTGCTAAGAAACGAGTTATTATTTTTAGTCCACACCCAGACGACGATGTTATTTCTATGGGAGGAACATTTGACAGGCTTGTCGAACAAGGGCACGAAGTACATGTTGTGTATCAAACTTCTGGTAATATTGCCGTTTCTGATACGGATGCCAGAAAATACGCAGAAATAGCCATGCAGATAAACCCTTCTGACAAGGCAAAAGAAATTATAGATTCTATTGCTCAAAAAAGGGAAAGTGAAGTTGATTCCTTACCTGTACGAAAATTAAAAGGTAATATTAGAAGGGGAGAATCTTATGCAGCAACACGATATGTAGGCTTGGAGGATACCAATGTTCATTTCTTGGACCTTCCGTTTTACGAAACTGGTACCATTAAAAAGAAGAATCTATCAGATGCCGATGTTGCGATTATGACACAAGTCATTAAAGAAGTGAAACCACATCAAATTTATGCAGCAGGTGATCTTGCAGATCCTCACGGCACCCATAAAGTATGTTTAGATGCTGTTTTTGCAGCTTTAGAAGAGTTGAAATCTGAACCATTCTTAACCGATTGTTGGGTATGGTTGTACCGTGGTGCATGGCACGAATGGGATATCCATGAAATTGAAATGTGTGTTCCTATGAGCCCTGCACAGGTGATTAAAAAGAGGAATGCAATATTTGCCCATCAATCCCAAAAAGATGGCGTTATGTTTCAAGGAGACGATGCAAGGGAATTTTGGATGCGGGCCGAGGAACGTAACAAGGATACAGCGAACAAATACAAGGCGCTGGGAATGTCGGCTTATGCGGCAATGGAAGCTTTTGTAAGATACAAGTTTAATTAAATTTCAATCTATCCCAAAAAGGTCTATTTTAGTATGAAATAGACCTTTTTTTGTTACATATGCGACACTTTCTACTCCTTTTATTGGCTTTTTTATTATGTAATTCTTGTGGAATACTGCATACTAAAATACCCCAACCCAAAAGAGAATTTAGAGGAGTTTGGGTCGCCACTGTCGTAAACATTGATTGGCCTAAAAAGGGAATGGACACTGCCGAAAAACAAAAAAAGGATTTTCAGGATATTCTAGATTTTTATGCCGATCTAAATTATAATGCCGTCATTGTTCAGGTTCGTTCAGCAGGAGATGCTTTTTATAGATCTGAATTTGCTCCATGGTCGCGCTTTTTAACAGGGGAAGAAGGCAAACCTTCTGCTTGGAAAGAGAACAATCTCGATTGGATGATTAATGAAGCCCATAAAAGAGGAATGGAATTTCATGCTTGGCTAAATCCATATAGAGCAACTTTTGATATGAATACCGATATCTTAAGCAACACTCATGACTACTGTACAAATCCGGATTGGATGCTGCAATACGGAAAAAAATACTACTATAATCCCGGACTTCCGGAGGTAAGAGAACGTTTTTCAAATATCATAAAAGAGATAGTTACTGAATACGATATAGATGCAGTTCATTTTGATGATTACTTTTATCCCTACAAGATTCAAGATTTGGTATTTCAAGATTCTTTGGCGTTTGACTCTTACGGAAAGCCTAATCAATCTTTAGACGACTGGCGAAGAAGCAACATAGACTCTTTAATAAAAGAGGTACACCAAACCATTAAATCTAA
>JBLHNI010000323.1:0-3151 GCA_047650615.1 Maribacter sp. | reverse complement strand
GAATTAGTTGGGAACATGCCGACTGAAAATTTAATTCAATTCTTTGAGGCCAATGGTGTCAAACACGGGTTGGATATGAATCATTTTGGAAAATCAATGAAAAAAGCGAATAGCATATTTGGATAGAATAGATTCGTTCATGAACAAACCACCTATCAATATCAAAACCTTATATGTTCTGCTGGTTATTGTTGTTGTGATTGCAAGGTGGTATTTAATTTACTTGAATCCAGTTGCATCTATAGATGGTCCTTGGTCGCATAGTTTAGCTTTTTCAACCCTAAATAAATCCCCTTTCTTTAATCAGTTCTACCAACTGCACCCATCTCGATTCTATGGATATTTGGGTACCCCTTTTTTTTGGCTTTTTAAGGGGAAGTATTCGATTTTTATTTTATCAGAAATCGTAAAAATATGTCTCTGTTTTGTGGTTTATCGTGGATTGCGTCATATATCAGTTTCCCGATTTATTTCGACGATTATCACCTTACTTTTCTTTTTAGACAAAACATTAATGACAATGAGGGAAGAATTAATTCTTGGCACCGTTATCCTCGTTTTTTACAGTTACTTTTTGAAAAGAGGGAAGACTGTGTATATAACGGAAGCTATTATCAGTTTTGTTTTCCTCTATTTATTGCACCCTATCGCAGCTGTTTTTCACGCATTTATTTATGTTTCACTTAACATAATGAGCTTAAAAGATGTATTAAGGCAAGTGTCTCGCTTAACTTTCACGTACATAATCCTGGCATTGTTGTTCGTTGTTTATTTTACATTGTTTACAGACTTTGGCCAAGCACAATTATATGAAAGTCAATTCCGAATCACTGTGGGTTTGTCACAAGACCATTTCGTTTCATTTGTCAGACTTTCTTTTCCATTATTTGTAACCCTTGTGCTGGTACGATTGTGGTGTGGCAAAGTGAAAAGGTATATAATTTCCGTCAGTATAATGCTTTTACTTATTTCCTTTGTAGGAGGTAGTTACTATCACATTTATATCATTATTTACACCTTATTGGATCTGTTCAGAATAAAACATCTCAAACCTTTTCGAGGCATGAGGCTATTAGCAATGACTGCTGTGGTAAGTGTTTCTATCTTTTTGTCCATTATCCACTTTTATGTGCTGTATAATGAGTCGAAAAGTTACACAGAAACCATCACTGAAATCTTTAAGTCAATAGATGAACTAGAGGAGTCAAAGAGCAAAGTTTATATAGCAAATCAGTTCGCCGTACCTTTGCTTCAGGAAGACAACACCCGAATGATGCTTAATGGCTTACCGTTTTTTTTATGGTCTAACGGTAATTTAGAAATAGGAGATGTATGTCTAATTACCGAGGAAAATGAGTTTGAAAATTTAAAAAACTCAATTTTCTATGAAAGATGTGATTGTGATATGCTTGTATCGCCAACTATTGGAGTATACTCCTTGTCATCACTATATCGGCGTAGGGTAAATCAATACGGATTATGGAAATGTACAGTTATAAAGTAAAATTATGAAAAAGGTATTAGTTGTTGGATTGTTTATAACAGCCGTTACAATGGCTTTTGGCCAGGTCGGACAAGTCTCCCCTGTGTCAATCAAAATGAGCCAAGGGGTTCAAAATGGGTTTAAGATTTTAATCCCAGAAGTAGATGGTAGAGGGGCATCAAAGGCTTGGGATAAATTAATGCGTGAGTATGATGGTAAAACATCTTCCGTTTCTAAGTCAGATGACAGAATGAGTTCAGGTGTTTTAATACCGTCCATTCAAGACACTACGATTACGATTTACACCAACTTTAACGAAACTCCAGAAGGGGTGTATATGCATGTCTTTATCAATACAGGTAACGCCTACATATCTAAATCGTCGTCTGATATGACTGTAATAGCCGTTAAAAAGTTATTGACCAAATTTGCAACAGCTACAGCATTTAATGCGGTTAATCAGCGTATAGAAGTAGCATCAAAGGCACTGGATAAGTTAGAAAAGGAGCAAAGAAATTTAGAAAAGGACAAAGCGCAGTACGAAAAAGAGATCAAACGTGCGCAGGAAACAATCGCGAAAAGAAAAAAGGATTTAGAAACGAATGCAAAATCTCAGACGGGTAAGAAAAAATCGATATTAGAGAAGAAGCGGGATATCAATTTAATCAAGTCCGAACTAGGGAAGTATTCAAAGTAGATGTGTGATAGCTTAGCGTCAACAAAAAAATCCAGCCTTTTGAGCTGGATTTTTAGAGGTCTCGAGCGGATTGCTGCGCGATCCGATTAATGATTTGGTTGGTGTACAAGCAAATCAAGTTTACCTAGCGGTAGCCTATTTTCTTTGTTTTACATTCTCTTAGGAGCGAGCTCCAATCAATGTAAAACAAAAAAATCCCAACTAGAAAGTTGGGATTTACTTGAGGTCTCGAGCGGATTCGAACCGCTGTGGAAGCTTTTGCAGAGCTCTGCCTAGCCACTCGGCCACGAGACCATTAAAATAAAGAAACGCAAAGCTAAAACTTTTGATTTCTTATTTTAATAAAATGTACAAATGTTTTATAGCCACTTTTTATTTTGTCTATTGTCCACTAAAAATAGCATTACATCTATTCTGGGTTTCTTTGACCGTGAATCCGTTGTATTTTCGCGACTTAAAATCGTATAAACGATAAACTATGGCAGGATTGATAATGGCCGGACAGCTTATACTAGCGTTGGCCATCTTAGTAACATTTCACGAGTTAGGACATTACTTAGCGGCTCGAGCTTTTGGCATTAAAGTCGAAAAATTCTATTTATTTTTTGATGCTTGGGGGGTAAAGTTATTTAGTTTCAAAAAAGGAGATACGGAATATGGCATCGGGTGGTTACCTATTGGAGGCTATGTGAAGATCGCAGGGATGATTGATGAGTCTGTTGATACGGAGCAGTTAAAGACAGAACCACAACCTTGGGAATTTAGAAGCAAACCAGCTTGGCAAAGGTTCATCGTAATGATCGGTGGAATAATTATGAATCTTATTTTAGGATTCTTATTCTACATCCTTGTGCTAAAAGGTTACGAAAAGGATTTTGTGACTATCGATACTGTAAACCAAGATGGTATTTTGGTTGGAGAACTGGCTCAGGAGTTAGGGTGTAGGGATGGAGATAAATTAATTTCTCTAA
>JBLHNI010000322.1:0-3158 GCA_047650615.1 Maribacter sp. | reverse complement strand
GAATTAAAAACATCCAATTGGTAAAAACCACCCAAGGTTATATTACTTCCCAAAAAAATTAAACTCTTGAAGCCCTATCCTAAAAGCAAAATCATCATTGGCCGAACTGAAAAGATTGGCAAAGGGAATTAAAGTGAAGTTTTCTTCAATGATATAGTGCACCTCATACTTTTCTTTTGCCAAAGGGAAAACCTGATAATAGGCATGTGAAATAGATGGCAATCTTTTCAATCGCGTTATATCCTGTTCCATTTGAACGGAATCCAATGGCATTCCTTCCTGCATTTTCACAAACTTTTCCACGAAGGATACTTTGGTTCGTTTAGCCCCTTTAACCTCCATTTTGGTTGCCATAGCTTGCTGACTCTTTGCTAAAAAACAACAGAGTGAAAACGCAAATAGAAAAAAAATTTTTTTATTCATTAGAGTATTGTTCGGTTACTTGAGGCAGAACTTACAAATAACCATAAGTTTACCAATTAAAAATAAACCAAACTGCTACAAAAATCAATGTTCTAAATAACTACTGAAATGTTCTCGAATTACGTGTTCTGCAGGTTTATTTTGAGGCGTAAACCTATTGTCTTTTTCTCCGCCAGATTCGTCATGTTCAATAAACCACTTCCAAACATAGCCCCCAGCGAACCACTCTTCGTTCCAAAACTCTTTAAAAATTGCAGTTTTGGCATTTGCCTGAGCCTGTAAATTTATACCTTCCTGCGTGTGGTCTACCAACCATGGTTTCTTGGCCGTATAATCCATACTCCGATACCCAAACTCGGTAAACAATATAGGTCTTTGGTTCGTCGCTGCCACTTCTGCAATCGTAACTTTCCAACGTTGCCAGCCTTCCTGTAGTTCGGCTACGGAAGGGGTCTTTTTTTCGGAAAGCGGAAAATAGGCATCGATACCTATATAATCTAATGTGGTCCAGAAGGGCGTACGTTTATACTCGTCCCAATTAGCGGCATACGTCAACTTCCCATCATATACTTTTCTGATTTTTACAATAAGTCGCTGCCAATATTCAGGTCTATTTTCTACAAATTTCTCCAGTTCGGTCCCGATACAGAAAATAGGCACTTGTGTTTCTTGGGCAAGCTGGGCAAAGTTGAGTATAAAATCGTCATAGGAATTTTCCAATTGTTGCCATTGTTCTTCGGACTTCATACTAATGGTTCCCGTAAAATCGCCCTTCCATACCCAAATCTGAGGTTTGAGCATTACCGAAATTCCATTTTTTTGCAATAGCTCTATGTACTGCTTAGCGCCTTTTTTAGTTTCACCGAACCATTGTCTATCTGTATCAAAAATAATATCTGGATTCGCTATGTCGCGCATAAAACCAAAGGGCATTACCGCCGCACTATTGGCGTTCACTGTGAGCACTTCATCTACATGCGATTGTGCAACGGCCTCCCTTGAGGCTACAAAACTTACCCCGTTAATTTTTTTCTGCGCCTCCCCGGAACAGCAATATTGTAAACAACAAATAAATAAAAGCCCTAGTCTTTTCATAGAAACTACTTATGGGTTCTAAATTAGGTATTTTATATACTGATTAAAATCGCCAGTTAAAAAATACCTCTTAAACCTAGGTTAAATGTTTGTCCCAGACCTGTATTGTTTCCGCGTACAAAATTAGTGTATAACACTTCTAGATTTAAGGCATCGGTCAGTTGATATTTTGCCCCACCTCCCAAAGCAGTGAAATCTTGAGTAAACTCGTTCCCTAAATCCAAACGCTGCGAGTGTTGCGCCAAAACCAAAACGGTAAAATTGCTAGATGGAAAATAACTAAAGAATATACCCGGATTAAGGTTTAGGCTATTGTTCGCAAAACTACCGTCTATGGTATTGCCATTTGAATCTTGAACTGAAGCTTTCCCAAAATTAAGTTCTGTCGTCAATTCAGAAAATACTTGCCATTTGTCTCCAGGAAACGTATAATCATAAAATAATCTGTTTTGCCAAACAAAACCATTCTGTTCCAAAAATACGGATGACCTGTTGGAGCCCGCAGCCACTAGTCCATCTTCAGACTCATTATCAATCAATGGAATAAAGAAAGAACTTTGTATGCTGAAATTACTTAGAGATGCGAATGGTACAAATTTAATGGAAGGAGCAAGCGCTGTCAACCCTGACCGGGCGGCTCCTGCTTCGCCGTCAAATTTAAACACATCAAGCGCGCTCCTGTCGTTAATAACGTTAGAACGTAACCTGGCAATAAAACCAACATTCCATCTGTTATTATTTCCAACCCCCGTATACGCTTCCAAAGTTGAAGTGAAGAAGGTTTGTCTAGGCTGGGTTCCAGAAGCAAAGGTGCTTTCGGTCTCCGTATACAAGTTGTTGAACCATTTTAAATCATACTGCCCTTTTCCTATTAACTTGGACGGCGTATACTGCTGAATATTACTTTTTTGCTGTAGACTATCTTGTGCAATACCTCCAAAAAAGATCAAAAATATTCCTGCAAAAATTAAATTTCTTTGTAAAAAGTTCATTTATACGTTTTTAGATTAATTATTTAACTTCGTTCAAGGTCCAATCGTAGGGGTAATAGGAAACCTTTACTATTTCAGGTAGTTTATCGGTTCTAAAACTATTAATGTAGCCTAGCACATTACCGTTTAGCTCAAAATCAGCTTTATACCATTCAAATAGTTGGGAAATTTTGACCTTATTCTTATTGAATTGGATAAAACTTGGGTTATTCAAGGCCAAAATAGTCTGTTTTTGTAATTGGGCATCTAAAGAGGCTGGCTTGTAGGCAGTATTGATAATAGGCGGACAACCCAATCCGGCGCAAACCAGCACAAAATGAAAGCGTGCCTCGGTCGGAAAATTGCCCCTTAGGAGCTTATTTTCTATATCGTTCAAGGTGATGTTCTCCGCTCCAATGTCATACTTAACCTTATCAAAGAAACCAACAACATCCAAAGGTGACTTTAACGGATAGTTTTTAACGACACCATCGATTACCAAAAGATTATAGGCATTGATTCAAAAGGCTTGGTATTTTAAAGTATCTGTCTTTGGTATGGAAATATCCTTTACAGATTCCAAAATCGATTTCAAGTCTGCCGGATTTTCTTTTACGGCAGTATATTTAACCCTTCCGTCTGCTACGTTAGCTTTAAAAAAACAATCCG
>JBLHNI010000321.1:0-3227 GCA_047650615.1 Maribacter sp. | reverse complement strand
AAGTGTTGCAGTATTCAATGCAATAGCAGACAATAGTTTTTTTGAAGGCTATGGACTTCTATCAGGTCATGGCTTTGCTCAAGGTTCGGGTCATTCTATGGCAATAGGGAGCATATGGGAAAGTGAATATGATTTAAATGGTGCCATATCCATAGGGTTAACCTTTTCAGCAATCGGTTATTTAATTGCCGTAGTCGTCGGTATACCTTTTACGAATTGGTTAGTAACGAAAGGAGATGATAACGTAATAGCAGAACCAAAGGAAGAGTTTGAAACTATTACTAAGGAAGCGAAAACTAGGCCATCATTAAAAATTCAGAATTACAGTTCTAACTTTCTAATTTTAGCTATGATATACATCATAAGCATTTTCATAGCATTTTTCTTGCGAGATGTTATCTTGCGAGATGCACTAAAAGGCTACAGTTTAGCGCAAACGCTCTCCAATATTATAATGGGTTTGATTTTTGTGATCGGACTGGCAATTGCCATTTTTTTCAAAGCATTTTTAGTTAAAACAAGACGGAATTCAGTTCTAGATAATCCTATTCAAAAGAAGTATACATCTGCACTTATCGACTTATTAATCATATCAACATTCTTATCGATTCAATATACATTTATTACGCAAGTTGGTGTGCCAATCTTAATGATTATAGTCTTTAACACCATTGTCACTTGTCTCGCATTCTACCTGATACATATAAAAAGTAGGGCGAATTACTTGAGTGAAAGAATAGCGGCTTTGTTGGGCACATCATTCGGTTCTCTGGCAAATGGTCTAATCCTTTTGAAAATGTTAGACCCGAAAATTAAATCTCCTGTGTATTTTGAATTGGCTTTGATGAACTTTTATTCCGCATTTACACTAGGCCATATCACGCTAATTATTTTTGCAATAGGTGAATGGAACGATATCGGTTTAATTGCGGTAATCTATTTTATTACATTTATAGTAAGCCTAATTATAGCTCGCATCGTTGAAGGAAAGTTAAAAACATAGTGTACCTATAAGACGTAATCTAACTTTTGAGTAGTCTGCGAATTACAAACGCTCTAATTCATGATAGTAGTAATTCCTGGTCCTCTCGTTATTTTATTTAAAATTGTATTTTTTCTATCTATTGAAGAAGAATGTACAATCTATTCGGAACAATCTACCTAGCTCATGGCTTGGTTAATACTTAGGTTTGTTTAGGCCCACGGTGAAAAGCACAAGGTCAAATACAAAATCGTTTTATGGAGACCAATAAGTTCAAGATTGCCCAAATTTCCAATCTTAAAGAAAAGACACCCACACATGCTTTGGTGAAAAACACCGATTTAGTAATTATAAAACATAAGGGTGGTATTTCTGTTCTTTATGGTCGTTGTCATCATCGCGGTGCTTTATTGTCCGATGGATATATAGAGGGTCATAATCTTATTTGCGGAGTGCATAACTGGGATTATCGATATGATACTGGAGTAAGTGACTACAACAATGACGAGCGTTTACATAAATTTAAAGAAATTATCGAAGGTGATACATTGTATGTTGATGAAAACGAAATTCTGGCATTTGAAGCTGAACATCCTCAGCCATTTGACCGGGATACCTATTTAGGTGCTTATGCCGATACCCACCCTGAAGATACCGAACCATATACCGGTTACATTAAGGAGTTGGCTCAAAATGGATTGAAGAATATTGGGCACCATGGGTTTTCAGCCTCCATGGGGGTAGATAGAAATACCTTACCAAAATGGAACGATATCCAATTTCTTCCAGCGCAATTAGCCACAAGACCTTTATTGGATGAAGAGGCTGTAGCAACAAAAGTGGTCATTGGTCCTAATGCTAAAAAACCTTTGGAACTAGATATACCTCTTTTTGTTTCTGATATGAGTTTTGGAGCATTGTCTAAAGAAGCAAAAATAGCTTTGGCAAAAGGAGCTGAATTAGCAGGAACGGGAATCTGTTCTGGCGAAGGAGGAATGCTACCAAATGAACAAGAAAGCAATTCAAAGTATTTTTATGAACTGGCATCCGCTCAGTTCGGCTTTTCTTGGGATAAATTAGATAAAGTACAAGCCTTTCATTTTAAAGGAGGTCAAGGGGCGAAAACTGGAACTGGCGGACATTTGCCAGGCAGTAAGGTTAGTGCCGAAATTGCTAAGGTAAGAGGGTTAAAAGAGGGTGAAACTGCTATTTCACCAGCTGCAAATCCAAATTTTCATAGCGTAGAAGATTTTAAAGTATTTGCAGATAAAGTGAGAGAACGGACAGGAGGAATTCCCATTGGTTTTAAAATAGCGGCAAGCCATATTGAAAAGGATATCCAATTTGCGTTGGACGTAGGTGTTGACTATATCATTTTAGACGGTAGGGGCGGTGGCACAGGTTCGGCACCCACTATTTTAAGAGACCACATTAATGTACCAACTATTCCTGCTTTAGCAAGGGCACGTAAGTATCTGGATAAAATGAACGCAGCGAGAGTCACCCTAGTTATTACTGGCGGACTGCGTGTTGCTGAAGATTTTGCAAAGGCCATGATGCTTGGTGCAGATGCTATTGCGGTTTCGAATTCGGCCTTACAAGCCATCGGATGTTTAGGTATGCGGGCCTGTGGTTCCAATAACTGCCCAGTAGGTATTGCGACACAAAAAGAATCTTTGCGTAGCCGATTGATTATTGACGCTTCAGCGAAACAGTTGCATAACTATTTTGAGGCTACCAATCATTTGATTCAAGTGGTTGCAAGAGCCTGTGGTTATAATGATATCTCTAAATTTAACAAAGATGATTTATCAACATTTAATAAGGACATGCACGAATTAACAGGCGTTAATTATGCTGGAATTCAATAATTATGTTTCAAATTTTTATAGGAATTACGGCACTATCGGCACTATTAAGTTTTATAAACGCAAAGTTTGTAAAATTGCCAGAAACCATAGGGATAATGATTTTATCAATCATAACCTCCCTGTTGTTTGGATTGCTTTTTTTTATCGATAGCGAGTCTTTTCTATATGTATGCCAAGTGATAGACGAAATAGATTTTAGAACTATTCTATTCGACTTTCTTTTAGGAGTTTTATTATTTGCTGGGGCTATTCATGTGAATTTAAAAGGTCTTTTAAACCAAAAAGGCCCTGTAATTATCTATGCTACTTTTGGCGTACTGCTATCTACGTTTCTTATTGGCACGGCTTTCTATTATATCGCTACAGCCTTAGGC
>JBLHNI010000320.1:0-3233 GCA_047650615.1 Maribacter sp. | reverse complement strand
GGTATCAAAAGGAAATTCTTCCGTTATCCCCTTTTTGGAAAGGCAATAGTCCCTAAATTCTTCTATGTTCATACTGTTGTAGTTTAGCATTAACACATTCTTCTAGCTGTGCCAAACTATCCCAAACATATCTAATTTTCCAGAACTCGGTGTCCCCAATGTCATTTGCTTTAATAGGTTTTTCTCTTCTCCCTTTTAATTTGTCATAAAAATTGATAGCTGCATCATTACTATCCAAAACCCACAAATACAGTGTGTCAGACCCAAACCGAGACCCGATTTCATGGACAAGCCTTTTCATCAATAAAGTCCCTAAGCCCCTGCCACTTGCCTTGGAACTCACATGAAGGTTATCTAAATACGTACCATAGCGGAGACTTTCATTTACATAGGCACAACAGAATCCCAGTAGTGCTCCATCTTCTTCTGCAATAATAATATTTTGTTTCTCTGGCGGATTTAAACATCGTTCTTTCCAAATAGCCAGCCGCTCTGGAAGCACCTCATAATCTAAAAAATAATCGCTAAAGCACCCTCTATAATTCTGCTGCCAGTTCGTTGCATGTAAGGTAGCGATGTTACCGTAATCTTCTTTGCACCCTTGTCTAAAAGATATCATTAGAATTAAATACCTGTTGAATCATACACGATTACCTTGGTCCATAATCCACTGGACTCTTCCACAAACTTTTTGTGCGGAGGTTCATCTTGATAGTTCTTTTGGGCTTCCGCAGATTCAAAAGTCACTATTAGCGAATACGTAAAGGAACCATCAACCACATCCCTACTGGCTCTGGGAGGCTTTCCAATGAATTGTGTTTTGGCATAGGCCGAGTTTTCTAAAAAAGTCCGAAGCGATGTCTCAAAGGATTGCCTATCCGTTGAACTATCAGGGTTTTTTAACCAAAAATATACGGTGTGTGCAAAATTAGAATCAAATTGGCTCATCTTTTTAGTTGTTTGGCCTAAGGCCGTTCCTATCGTTATTAAAAATACTAAAGTTATCCGCGTTCTCATATCCTATTTTTTAACTTGCTTTTAGTCTCCCTAAGCTAAAATGCAATTTTAATTATTCTATACGTTTCTTCTGCTCCTCCGTAATTTTTAAGGCTGAATAATCCAATTCCCAACCAATAGTCTCTACTATTTTTTCGATTAGCAACACCGTATGCAAGGCTTCCTTTCTTGCTGTTTCCATAAGGCCACTTTCTGGAATTTTTTCCAAAATATGTTTTTTAGCCTCTTGGTTAAGGGTGGTAAGGTCGTCTGGGGTAAAGGTATTGAACATCCCGTTTTTAATATCATAGAAATCTAGCTCTGGCTGAATGGACAATACTTCTGGCTCAGGAAAACTAGTAAGAACAATTTTCTTTTTTCCATCATCAGCATGCATGAGTATCTTCTTTAAATCGTATCCTATTTGAGCCTTAGCTTTAATCACGATTAATGCTTTTTTCTTACTACTAACTAAACTTAAAAAACGTTCTCTGGTGTTCTCATATTTATAGATTTCAGCAAAATCACCTTCCACCGATATTAATTTACAAACACTTTTTATTTTCTCCAGCAATACAGTAGATTGATGGGTCGTTAACTCCTTATTCTTTTTCTTTCTTAAAAAGGTAAACAACCAATACATACTAATTGCACCTAAGATTAGCCCAAGAAACAATTCGAAAATATTATCCATACGGTAAAGTTACTAAGAAAGTAAAGTATTACGCTGTTATTTTATACAAGACCGGCCTGCTAGGACTTGCATCATTCTCAAAAGGTGCCACTTGTAGGTTTAAAAAATAACTACCGTCCAAAATTACATTATGTACATAAATGAACTCGGTTATGGTAGCCTCTTTACGAACAGTGCCGCTTACATTCCAAAATGCTTTGTGTGCCAAAAGTGCGCCATTATCCTTTTCCTTGTCCACCGACGGTAAATCTATCAACAAATGCTGCACCCCTATTTCCACCAAAAATGTAGCAGCATCCTCCAACAGATAAGGCGGATTGGTATGCGCATACTGTTTCGACATCTTAGATTTCGTGTTAGGTAAAGTGCGAATAACAAGGGCTTCCATCTTGCTATTGCCAATAGCATTTTGCAACTGTTTTTTAGTAATTACAAAATCGTCTTCTATTTTCCCGGGTGCAATTGTAACTAACTCTGCCAGAAAAAAAAACTGCTGTAAACTTTGATTGATAGAGTTAAACTCCCGCGTAATATGGCCCACACATTCTGTATGTGTGCCGTGAGCGTGGGGATTAAACCAAATATCATTAAAATTGGTAGTTGCTCCCTTTTCTATACTACCTACAAAATCACCTTGGGTATGGGGCACTATCCGTGGATGCTCCACATACCATGCATTTACATTTGTGACATCACCACGAAGTGGCATGGAAATATCCAGCGGTTTTGATAGGTTTATTTGGTATTCTTTTTTGTTGTGGTTAATAATGGTTCGCATAGCTGTCTGTCTTCTTTAAATTTACTTCATTTTTATCATGAACAGGTCTGCGGCAATACCATCTACCAAGAACTTACCTTGGTTGGTCGCTAAAAGCACATCACCATCCAAATACAAGAGGTGCTCCCCTATAAATTTACCGGCCTGAAGCATTAAATATTCCTTGTATTTTTCACCAAAATCTGATTGTACCCTCTGAATCGAAATACCCCAAACGGTGCGAAGTCCGGTCATCACATATTCGTTATACTTATCGGTCGTTGAAAGCACTTCGATTTCCATGGGTAGTATCCCCATATTTATTGACTTTATATACTTTGGATTATTATTGATATTCCACCCACGTCTATGTCCATCAAAAGAATGCGCAGACGGACCAATACCAATATAGTTCTTCTGTTGCCAATAGGCAGAATTGTTCTTAGAGAAATAGCCCGGCTTCCCAAAACTGGAAATCTCATAGCAGGAATATCCGGCCGTTGTGAGTGTTTCGTTTAAAATATCGAAATGTGCTTGCGCCACTTCGTCTTCCGCTGGTTTTACCAGGCCCTTTTTAACAAAATCAAACAATGCCGTTTTAGGCTCTACAGTAAGAACGTAGCTAGAAATATGAGGGATGTTAAAAGATATGGCTTTTTCTATATTGGCGCTCCATCGCTCTTCACTCATATTGGGCATACCATAAATAAGGTCGATAGATATATTATCAAAGTAGCGCGTCGCCAAAGACAAGGATTCCATGGCCTGTTGGGAGGAATGTGCACG
>JBLHNI010000319.1:0-3306 GCA_047650615.1 Maribacter sp. | reverse complement strand
TATTAAAATTGACCGTAATTATAGCAGCTACTACATTACCGTTTCTTCACGACATACTAACAGAAAGGAGCGGGGAAATACGCTCATGGGTTCCTATTGTAGGAATGCAGAACTTTTTTACGGATTCTAATGGAGATGTTCTTGGATTCTGGAATTATCGCGTTTTTACCTATACGATAATGCTACATATTTACGCCCATCTTGGATGGTTAGGGGCTTTTGTCTATTTCTACTATCCTAAATTAAGAAAAGTAAGGAGTTTCCTTTTGGTTCCAGTAGCCTTAAGCTTTTATTCAATTATAATCATTTTACTCAATTGGCAAGGAAAAGGATTTAACCAGCCCGATGTTAAATTCTATATCACCATTGTCCTGAGCATATTATTGGCAATTAACTATTTTTTTAACCATAAAAAAGAAAGGGAAGGAATCCTATCCAAAACCATAGAAAATGAAAAAACATGAAATTGACCGTTCGTCCAAGTCCTTAAAGACAGACGGTAAACGCTTTAACTTTTTAAGCGGTGTTGGGGGGAAATTAGACATGATGCTGCAAAAGGTAAATGACATCATGGATATGATGACGGATTCCAAACCATATCGGTTGGATTTCAAAGAAATCGACCAGGAGTATCAAGAGCATGGAGTAGGGGATATAGATGAATTTGCAAGCAGTTACATTTTCGGGTGGTCCATGAAAAACAGATTTTTGAGTGATAAACCCATAAAGCAAGCGGCATATGAAGATGTCAGGAAATATCTATGGGATAAAAAAGAGCTGGGCGAAATACTTTAGTATTCAAGTATGACTTCCCCCGCATACTTGTTCAGCTTATTTCCGCTGACAAAAATCGATATATCCAGCACTTTATCGGTATTCAGCTCTAGTTCTTTTTCAATAAAAAAAAGCCCAAGGGCATAAAGCTTGAAACAGCTATTGTCTTCGATCCTATCCATTACATAAGTAGGGCCTATTCCAAAAATAGAACAAAATTTCCGTTATAGAAATGTTAAGTACTGAATAACAGTAAATTAAGGTCTTATCTTCAATCCAACTACTTTCTGAATATCGAAAGACAATTTAGGTCCCGTAACTTCGAAATTATACTCGCCAAGCATGTTAATGTGCTGCCAAGTCATTATTGAACTAGCTTTCAACAAATCAAGTATTTTTTCATATTCAGTATTGCATAATTTTTGAGAAATGGACATATAATTCCCCAGAATGATAGAATTTTGTATCAGATGTCTACAAGTGGAAAGAACGGACGTAGTATACCACTCCCGCCGGATTAAAGTGAACATAGCACTATGTATTGCAAACCCCTTTATAGCATCGTCTGAAGCGATTTTTTAAGTGGTTCAAAAAAATCCGTTTTCAGTGATTCACTTTGACTGTTTTTTTGTAACATATGTGCATAGTGGGTTGAAAAGCCATTGGAATGTGAAATACGAACTTCGTTTCCATAACCGTCATTTTATTTTTTCGCCAAGGTTATAGTTCCGTCGGCTGCTGCATGGATTGGATGAGCCGGTCAAAGTGAAGCACGTGCGCCGGATGAAAATGAGCATAGCAAACTAAGTGCTCAAAATCGATTCCTTTGTGGCTTAAATAATTTGTACCCTATTTAGTAAATAGGCCACATTTGAATGGGATTTTTTTCTAGCCAGTAAAGCGCCTATTTGTTTTAACATTGTGTTACCCAGAACTAAAAAAGCCGACTCCTAAAAGTCGGCTTTCCCTTTGTACAGGCGGAGAGACTCGAACTCTCACACCTTGCGGCACTAGATCCTAAGTCTAGCGTGTCTACCAATTCCACCACGCCTGCATTTCTGTTTTATTAACGGAGTGCAAATATAAAGTAATTTTTCAATTTTAAAACGTATAGATAAAAACTTTTGAAGAGAATTCATATTAAGAATCCAAACTGGGAATTAGAAATTATTTGGTGTTCGTTAGTTCTACGCCTTTCCAATTTTACTTTATTTCCTTTGTGATAAGATGTGCCGATTTATTAAGAAATAATTTTGAAGTCCGGTCTTCGGTATTCATTATAAATATCTACTGAAACGTAACGGCCGTCATGGCAAACTCCTTATTTAAAAATAAGTTCATGGCCTCATTAAAGGTGGACAGGGCATTCAGTTTATGGTTGGATAGTATTTCAGTATCCCCATTTATACATTCATAAAGGTCTATGGAATTTTGTTTTCCTTTGAGCTACACAAGCCCTAAATATCTAAAATCAAATTCATCTGGATGCGTAAGATTATCCTTGCACTCTTTTGTTAATAAAAATAGAGGTTCCGTAATGTTTGGAAAGACCTTCGACCCTTGCAGTCGTATTCACCGTATCGGAAATAATCGCTGCATCTAAACGCTTTATATCTCCTGCAATCCCCATAATAAGCTTGCCATTCTGCATGCCAAGGTGTATAACATCTTGCAGAAATACGGGCCGCATATTCCACTCTATCTTAGCGAATTCTATTTTTGCGAGACCTAGAACATCATTGATAAGATTGGTAAGGCGTTCCCCTTCCGATACCACTACATTCAAATTTTCGCTCACCTGTTTCATGGTTGGTTTGATTTTTTGATCTTGAACGGTAACCGCAGGAAATATATTTTCCTCCAAGCGTTTACGTATAATTTTAGCAAAACCGAGAACGGATGTCAGGGGCGTTCTAAGCTCGTGACTTACGGTAGATAGGAAGGCACTTTTTGCTTCGTTGGCATCCTCTGCCTTCGCTTTTACTACTTTCACCTCTTCGTATAACTCGGCATTATGCAGGGCAATACCAACATTTATGGCTATGGTTTTTAGGAGGTTTTTATCTTCCTCATTAAACCTGCTTTCTTATTAAATACTCTGTACGCTTAACATCCCAATAACAGAGTCTTCTATAAGAATGGAAACACCCAAATAGGAAACTGCAGCTTTCCGGTATGCTTCACCCCTATTTTATGATACTCCGCATTAATATCTGCATCCTTGTTATGCAATAAAGGCTGTCCTGTTTTAATGATTTGGGAAGGCAAGCCCTGCCCATAGGTCATGGGTTCCATTACATCACCATCTTGATACGGGAAGTTAATAATGTTTGTTTCAGGATCTAAAATGGCCAAATAGGTGATGTCTGATTTAAATAGCTTTTTCATTTCATCTCCTACCAGTTGAATCAAATCGTTTAACTGTAATTTTTCTGTCAAGGCTTGACTTACTTGGTTTACCGTTGCCAATTCCTTTAAGCGTTGGTTGGCTTCGGCGGTACGAGCTTCCACCGTATCTTCCAATATCTTTTG
>JBLHNI010000318.1:0-3332 GCA_047650615.1 Maribacter sp. | reverse complement strand
TACCTAAGGTTTTTTGCATTCTGGCTAAATCCGTATCCAACCCTGACAAGGACGTTATACGTAGCTCATCATCATTTACCGTTTGCATTTTAACAATATCATATTGTTTTTGGGAGAGCTCATAATTTTCTTTAGACAATTGATATACTTCTTGAGAAATAAGCTCATCTTCCATTAGTGCCATATTTTGCTGAAAATTTCTTTTGAGACGTTGCAGATCTGTACTAGCCGTTGCAAGGGACCTTCTGCCCTCTACCTGACGCGAATCGAAGGTTAGTTTCGTAGACCGTAAATCGTTTTGCTTTAATGCCAAATTACTTTCACTGGCCAAAATCTGCTCGTATAGGTTCATGTTTTCGAGCTTTAGTATGATATCTCCTTTCTTGACCATGGCACCCTCCTCTATCAGTTTCTCGTTCACTCGTCCACCTTCATAGGCATCCATATATATCGTGGTGATCGGGGCAACGTTCCCGTTAATGGTAATATAATCATCGAACTTGCCCTGCGTAACTTCTGCAATGGAGAGTTTATCTTTCTCTGTCCTGAACGTAGAGACCGAGGTAGCAAAAATGAGCTGGTACCCCACAAAGAGGAGTAATATTCCCAACGCGATATACCCGTAATGTTTTGGTCGTAATCCTTTTTTCTTTTCTAATTGTATATCCATGGTAATTTAACTTCTTTTGTTTCATTCCCACGAAGGTGGGAATCTTTATGTTTCAATACTCTATACTGTCCTTTACTTAGGTCTCTTTCTTTTTATCATTTTATAGCAAACACTGGCAATCCATTATAAAAATTTAACGTATTCTTATTGATTTCTGAACGGAGCCGCACTTGTAAATTTTCGTTTTGCGCACTTGCAAAAAGATTTTTTGCCGTAAACAACTCTATCCCATTAATCATCCCTTTTTCATAGCGTTTTTGGGCAATAGTAAATGCTATTCGTTGTGCAGCTACATTTTGATCACTCTGACCCCGCTCTACTTGCAGCGCATTGTACTGTTGCACCAATTCTTGAATGGTTTGAAAAAGCACCTGTTCTTGAACCTGAAGGTTGTTCTCTTGCCGAAGTCTTTCGATTTTTGCCTGTTTAACACGTGACCGCCCAGACCACGCATTGCTGATGGGAACATTCAGATTCAGACCAAAAAATTGAGAAAAATTATCCCGGAATTGTTCTTGAAAAGGAAGGGTGCTACCCAAACTATCTCTAAACGTTTCAAAATAACCCGTACCCATACCTGCAAAAAGGGATAAGGAAGGATAAAGTCTTCCTCTCGCAACGCCCACTTGTTTTTTTGCGGCTTGCGTCCTTAGTTCTTGCGCCTTTATCAATGGTAAAAACTCACGTGCTGTAGCATATACAGAATCCGACTGCATCTTTGGTGCGGTTTCTTCTTCGGCTACAGCCTTTAAGTTAGCTATAATTTCAATCTCTGAGGTATCCTCTAAATTCATTTCTTGAATCAAAGCCAATTCTGCGGCAGCCAGTTGGTTCTTACTTTGGGTAAGGTTTAATTCATCGGACAGCAAGGCAGATTTTGCCTCATACCTGTCGGCTCCAGCCATAAGTCCTAGTTCAATTTGCTTTTCGACCAACTGAAAATTGGTTTTTGAAACACCTACCTGTTCCGTAGCAATGGCAACCAATCCTTCAAAAAACCGAATATTATTAAACGCTTGCATGACTCTAAACGCCAAAAGATATTTTTGCTGTAAGCTCTCTTCTTTGGCCGCTTGATATAAAACTTTAGAGGCCTTTATGGAATTAATTTTTTGAAAGCCTTGAAACAAATCGATATTAGACTGTATCGAATAATTGTTAGAGAAAAAGTCTTGAACCACAAAAGTTCCTGTATTAGGATCCTCTGCCCTACCAGAATTTACCTGATAATTAGAATTCGCATTTACTTCTGGCAAGAGATTACGAATAGATTGTCTATAGTCTTCTCTATTGGAATCATTGGTATACTGAAAGTCTTTTAATAGCAGATTATGCTCCAAAGCGTAAGCAACACAATCATCCAAAGTCCATTGCTGTTGCGCAACACTCTTAACACTAAGAGTAATTAAAAAAAGGAACGCGATTCTAATTTTTAAATTCATATGTTTATTGCTGTTCCAAACACTATACTAGATACGTGCCATAAATTTAAGTATTTGATTATCAGATTTTTAAATTAATTCGTCGGTAATTATATAAACCTAAGTGTAAAATAAATATACAGATATTGTCCAAAATTTTGACAGTGTATGCCATATATTGATTTTCATTTGTAATTTTAGAGTGCGTGTAAAGAATAACTGAGACTGAAGCCAGAATACTTTTTAACGAAAGCAGAGAAGATGTACGCAACGGAAAGACTCGTAACACTAATTTTGAAATCAGAAAATAGAACAATAGCATGACCGATGCAAACATCCTTGTAATAGACGATAATAAAAGTGTGTTAAGTGCTTTGGAGATATTGCTACAGTTTGAGCATAAAAGTGTCCAGACCATTTCCAATCCCAATCAGATTTCCTCATTCCCCAACCTTAAGGGCATAGATATAATTTTATTGGACATGAATTTTTCAGCAGGGGTAAATACGGGAAACGAAGGACTATACTGGTTACGGGAAATAAAGAAAAAAGCACCCCATATATCGGTCATTATGATGACGGCTTATGGTGCTATTGACCTTGCAGTAGAAGCCTTAAAGGAAGGCGCATCCGACTTTATCCTTAAACCTTGGAACAACGAACGGTTGTTGACTACAGTAAAATCGGCCTACGAACTTCGAAAAAGCAAAAAAGAAATCACCCAACTAAAACAACAGGAAAGCAACCTAAAACAGCTTATCAATCAGAACAAAAATTATATCGTTGGCACCTCTAAAGCGTTAAATTCAGTATTAAACCTTGTGCAAAAAGTAGCTAAAACAGATGTTAATGTTCTGGTTACCGGAGAGAACGGAACTGGAAAGGAGCTTATTGCAAGAGAATTACACAATCGCTCTGCGCGGAACAATGAAGTCTTTATTTCGGTAGATATGGGTTCCATTTCAGAAAACCTATTTGAAAGCGAATTGTTCGGGCATGTAAAAGGCTCCTTTACAGATGCCAAGGAAGACCGAGCAGGGAAGTTCGAAGCTGCGAATGGCGGTTCCTTATTTTTAGATGAAATAGGCAACCTCTCCCTACAAACACAAGCCAAATTACTATCTGCTATACAAAATCGTGTTGTGGTTAGGGTAGGTTCCAACAAACCCGTCAGCGTAGATATCCGATTGATATGCGCTACCAATTGCAATCTGGACCAAATGGTAGCCGATGGGCTTTTT
>JBLHNI010000317.1:0-3397 GCA_047650615.1 Maribacter sp. | reverse complement strand
TTGGGATTCTCATATTTGGACAAACGTTCTCGTAAATCCGCAACCTCTTTTGTCAGGTCTTCTACCTTTTTCAATAGCTCCAATATGAGTTTGGTATCGCTCAAGAAATTAATGATTTTACGAAAGACCCGACAATATTAGATAAGATCCAAATTTTATAGCTTAATTCTTGGCACTAACTAGTTACTCGATTTCTTATAAAAACGAAATTTTCAGTTGTATTTGACACAAAATAATTTTTACTAACTACACGCAACCTTTAATCTCATGTTTCATCATACTAATAAATAGAAACCAATGAAAACAAAAATAGGCCTTAGTGTATTGCTTATCGGTATCATCCTGTCCTGTGAGAAGGAAGAAGCTGAATCCTTTCAAATAAAAGGAAGCGATAGATAATAACATCGCTAGTGCTTCAATGGTTACAGAATTAGGATTGAAAATGGAAAATCCTTATTCAGTTTCTAATATGAAAAAAGCATGGAAAAATCTGAAAAATAAAGTAAAGGCCTCAAAAAATGGAGATATAAAGGCAACACATCTATATGTTAAGTTTAAACCCCAAACAGAAGAACATCTATCTATTTTAAAAATGGATTCTACGATTGTACTTTATGACATACCTTTAGATTATGAAATTAAGGTAAATGGAAACTTCTATCGTGATCCTAATATGCCTGAAGGACAGCCAACTTACCAGTATGCTGCGTTGCCAGTAGATCAAAAACTTCCTTCTATTGTTCCCTATGAGATATTGGAAGAATTGTTTATACCTGACGAGGATGGCGACTTTACAGAAACTTCTAAGAATATGTTCGCGTCTAAAATTACAATTGACATGCTTGTAGATGAGTCTTTAGTATTAACAGGGAATTTGAATGTAGAAGATGCTGGTAGCTCTTTATCCGCTAAAAGTAAATGGAAACCCTCCGGAATCATTAAAGTATGGGATGATGAAAAAAGTACTTATGTCGGAGTTGCAGGTCTTCGTGTAAAAGCCCGTAGATGGTTTACCACGCATAATGGTTTTACAGATGCAAATGGCTACTATTCATGTGATGGAAGATTTAGAAGAGATGCAAATTATTCTTTTGAATGGGAGAGGTATGAATTTGAAGTGCGTAAGGATGGCTTTTTGAATACCGCTGGTTACGGCGGGCCTAAAAAGAGAGGTAGTTGGAGTATAAACATTAGAAACGGTGAGCAAGAATTCTTTGCGACGATTTTTAGAGCTGCACATCATTATTATTATAATAATATAAAGGGATTGAGAAGGCCACCCAATAATGGCGTCTTAAAAACCCAGTTAAAGTTAAGAGCCGTTTTTGAAACAAATAGTGATACTAATGGCAGTCATTGTGCAGCTTGTAGGTTCTTTGGCATCAATAGTGCTATAAGAATTTATAATCCCACTAGAAATACTATGGATTTGTATGGCACAATTATTCATGAATTGGCACATGCCTCACATTGGAATATGGATAGATCTGGATATAATGGTACGGACGATTACGTGGTGGAAAGCTGGGCCAGAGGTGTTCAATGGGAGTTGACACGTATGGTATATTCTGGTTATCAACCACCATATTTTAGTGAATATACTGGAGTTGTTCACGATATGATTGATGGTATTTCAGGGGTCGACCAGGTTTCAGGATACTCGATACGACAAATTGAAGATGCATTAGACGGGCAAGATAACTGGAATGGTTGGAGAATAAATATTAAAAACAAACACACAAATGGAACAGAAAATAATTTGGAAGCTCTTTTTAACTTTTGGAACTAGTTTATTGTTGTCCAGTCAAGGCTGTACAACGGATACCGAACCATTGCAGACAGTAGATTACGTTTACAAAAATGAGAGCGGCGTTGAACTTTCGATGGAAGTTTATAATCGATTTGATGCACTAATTAGAAATTATACTATCATAGATGGAGGCGAAATCATTACCAATACTACGGTTTCGGAAGTGCCTGCGGTATTTAGTTTTAAAACGATTACGGATAGTATAGGTGATTCGATAGCGGTAAAATTTGTAACGGATAAGTGTTTATATTTCAGAAAAGATTTTAATGATAGAATTTTCTCTATAAAGGAATATGATAACTATTCGGAAGAATTGACAGGCCAACGGAATTACAGACTTGAGTTTATTTTCAAAGAACGGGATTTAATGGAAGCCGTAGACTGTAATTGAATCTATTAAATTGAGATATTAAAGCGAGGCAATTTATTTGCCTCGCTTTTTTAGTTGTTTATAATTGCTAAGATTTTATAGGAAAACTCTAAACTCTTTACAAAAACCGTCTTTTGTAAAGAGTTATGATTTTTTGAAGTACATTTCAGGGAGTTCAACCCTAATTTCAAAATCATGTCCGACGGGCGAAATGTAAAGAGTTTAAAAAAGGAGACCACCAATGACCATGAAAGGACAAAGGATTTTTTAAGCGATGCCGAAATAAAATCTTTTTTGGACGCCTCTAAAAAAACGAGATACCCTAAAAGGAACTACCTTTTACTTTTGATGATGTACCGCCATGGTCTTCGGGTAAGTGAAGCGATTTCGATTAAAAAATCTGATGTCGACATTAAGGAATCCAGGATCTGGATAAATAGACTCAAAAGTGGTCTTTCCGTGGAACATCCGATTTCAGGGGATGAACTTAGGGCGATTAAAAGATACCTTAGTTCGAGAGAGGACAATCTTCCTTGGCTGTTCGTAAATGAAAGGTGTCTACCATTGACAAGACAGGCAGTCAACTACATAGTTAATGTAGTATCGACCACGGCAAACTTGGAAAACGTTCGTCCGCACACGTTAAGGCACTCTTGTGGTTTTTATTTGGCCAACAAAGGGTACGACCTTCGTTTGATACAAGATTATTTAGGTCATCGTGACCCCAAACATACTGCCCATTATACAAGAGTTGTAAGTAAGCGTTTTGAAAAGCTCTGGGATTAGGTGTTCGATGGGATTATTATAGATTTTCATAAAGAATTTGATTTCCAAATAGTTGCGATTCTTTATCCGAATTTTGTCCCATTTTTGGTACAGAGCCTATTTAGGTCATCGAGACCTCAAACATACAGCCCATAATATAAGAGTTATTAGTAGGCGTTTTGAAAAGCTCTACGATTAGGTGTTAAATGGAAACATTATTTGTTATTTAAGGAACATTTTCACCCATTTTTCCGATAAGGCTAATAACCCACTAAACACAACTTAAAAAATACAACGGGGTCAATACTCTTTTGACCACTCTCCCCATAGTAGCCCTTGGTCAACGGATACAGGAAGCCCAAATCCAACACCTCTTTTAAGCAACGGTAAAAATTCGTCTCGGGTACCCGATTACTTAATTGAAAATTATTGAAAAGCTTCTCTTGATACTC
>JBLHNI010000316.1:0-3465 GCA_047650615.1 Maribacter sp. | reverse complement strand
TAATGAGTTGGGGAATAATGAAACATTAAATACTGAAATGGTACTCGAAATGCAGCCCGATGCTATAGTCGGTTTTGCGATGGACAGTAATAATGCTACGTACGAGCTACTACAAAAATCGGGGATACCCATCTTATTTAATGGAGATTGGACGGAGCAAACTCCTTTGGGCAAAGCAGAATGGATAAAGTTTTTTGGTGTGCTTTTAAACAAGCAAAAGAAAGCCGAACAGCTATTCAATGAAATTGAAACCGATTACAAAAAGGTAAAAGAATTAGCAGAGCAAGCAAGTAAGAAACCAACGGTGCTTAGTGGCGCTTTATACAAAGATATTTGGTACCTACCTGCCGGAGAGAGTTGGGCCGCTCAATTTATAACCGATGCCAATGCACACTACCTCTGGTCCGACACCAAAGGAACAGGAAGCCTCTCCCTTAGTTTGGAATCGGTCTTGGAAAAAGGCCAAGAAGCCGAGTTTTGGATTTCTCCCTCCCAGTTTAAAGGCTATGAAGAAATGTCGACATCAAATACACACTACAAGGAATTTCTAGCTTTTAAAAATCAAAATATACTCACCTTTTCTACAACAACCGGACCTACAGGAGGACTACTTTTTTACGAATTAGGCCCTCAAAGACCTGATATGATTCTTAAGGATTTAGTACGAATTTTCCATCCTGAATTGTTGCCAGAATACGTTCCCTACTTTTTTAAACCCCTAAAATGAACAACCGCGGTACTTCATATAGCATTTGGTTCATAGCACTCTTTGTTACACTACTTTTGGCGATACTCTTGAATATAAGTTCAGGAAGTGTAGCCATCCCTTTTGGAGCTACGTTAAAAGCTTTGTTTGGAGGAGAAATCGAAACCTCTTCTTGGAAGTACATTATTTTGGATTATCGATTGCCTAAAGCTATTACCGCTATTTTAGTAGGTGGAGGCCTAGCGGTTAGTGGGCTTTTGATGCAGACCTTGTTCCGGAATCCATTGGCTGGTCCGTTTGTTTTGGGGATAAGTTCTGGTGCAAGTCTTGGTGCGGGACTACTACTTATGGGTGGTTCCTTATTATCAGGTTTCGCAGCGTTTGAGTTGATAAACGACGTCTCCTTGGCTGTTGCCTCAAGTTTAGGAAGCTTTTTGGTGTTGGCGGTTGTCATGTTAGTCGCCAACAAAATAAAGGACACCATGGCGCTCCTGATTATTGGACTTATGTTCGGCAGTATCACTGCAGCAATCGTGAGCGTATTGGCTTATTTTTCCGATGCGGAACAATTACAACGTTTTATATTTTGGTCTTATGGATCAGTGGGTAGTTTGTCATGGTCACAAGTGCTCCTATTAACGAGTATCGTTTTTATCGGACTTTTGATTAGTATCCTATCGCTAAAAAACTTGAACGCTTTTTTATTGGGTGAGAACTACGCCAAAAGTTTAGGGGTAGCCTTAAAAAAATCTCGATTGATGATTATTATAGCAACCGGACTCTTGGCAGGTGGCATCACGGCTTTTGCTGGGCCCATTGCTTTTGTAGGGCTCGCCGTTCCCCATTTAACCCGGCAAGTGTTTAAAACTATGGAGCACCGTATTTTGCTGCCTGCCGTTTTTATGTATGGCGCTATTTTAATGCTACTCTGCGATACTATAGCGCAATTACCCAACTCGGCAAGCGTACTTCCCATCAATGCAATTACCTCCATCGTAGGTGCACCGGTAGTGATTTGGCTCCTAATCAGAAAACGAAAAATGATTTTTTAATATGGACAAAACCCAAACTACAATCGCTGTAAAAGAACTAGCTATTGGATACAAGTCCGGAGTAATAGCAGAACATATTAATTTTGATTTAAACGCTGGAGAACTTTGTGCTATTGTTGGTGTAAACGGTATAGGAAAATCTACCTTGTTACGCACCTTGGGGAAAGTGCAGCCAAAACTATCGGGAACTATTAAAATTAATGGTAAAGAGCTAGCTTCTTACAAAACGCAAGAATTAGCTTCCCAAATTAGTGTTGTACTTACTGAACCTATCGCTTCAAAAAACCTAACGGTGCTAGAATTGATTGCCTTAGGCCGCTTACCGTATACAAATTGGTTAGGAACGCTTACGCAACAGGACAAAATGCAGATTGAAAACTGTTTACAGCAACTGGATTTAAAAGACCTACAACATAAAAAATGTCATGAGTTGAGTGACGGTCAGTTACAACGTGTACTTATAGCTCGTGCTATGGCTCAGGACACCCCTTTAATTCTCCTGGATGAACCTACCACTCATCTAGACCTCTATCACAAAGTACAGATTTTAAAACTTTTAAAACAACTAGCCAAAACCTATCAAAAAACAGTACTGTTTACATCACATGAAATAGATTTAGCTATTCAGTTATGTGATAAAATATTGATTTTAGATGGTTTTAAAAATCCCTTAGGACAACCTTGCGAGCTTATAGTAAACGGTTCTTTTGAACAGCTTTTCCCTGCAGACATGATTACATTTGATGCTAAAACAGGTTCTTTTAAGGTGAAAAAATAACTTAGTTCGTTGCCGTTACCTAACTCCTTATTACAATAGATTCGAATTATGTTCCTTTTATTTCATACCAGTAGCTCCTACCCTTGGATATGGGAAGGTATTGTCGTTTATATCTGAAACTCACATTATAATTGAGAGTTTCCCCTCTAGAAAGAGGGGATTAAGGGGTACGTAAAACGCATACCATTGTCGAAACCAAACCAATAGCCGGACCTACACCTCCCTCATCCCCTCCTTATTAGGAGGGAAGTAACAAATACATTACCCATAACATAACTGATATCCCATAAAACACAAAACCCCTATCTTTATCCTGATAAAAAATCCCATGCATATTGAATTTGTTTATTTAATCAGCGCATTACTTTCAATTGGTTTAGGCGTACTGTTGGGTATATACCAGCAAAAGCTAAAGACCGGTTCCATTAAGGCAATTTGGAAGGAGCGTGAGCAGCAATGGGATATAGGAACACAAGACTTCAAAAACCGACTGGCAACAGCCGATGAGGAACTCAAACAAGCACAGTTAGAAAAAGAATTATTGGGTCAGAAAATTGTGCGCTTGGAAGGCATCAACGATAATTTAAACCGCTTGAATACCGAACAAAAACAGGAAACTAGCCAGCTACAAGAAAAATTCACAAAAGAGTTTGAAAACCTCGCCAATAAAATACTAGACCAAAACAGCGCTAAGTTTACGGAACAAAACCAAAGGAATATCAAGCAGATATTGAGTCCCCTACAAGAAAAAATACAATTATTCGAAAAAAAAGTAGCGGATAGCCAGAAGGAAAATATCAGTATACATTCCGCTTTAAAAGAACAATTATTACATCTTCAAAATCAGAATATTAAAATTACACAAGAAGCTATAAACCTAACCAAGGCGTTGAAGGGCGATAGCAAAATGCAAGGAAATTGGGGCGAAC
>JBLHNI010000315.1:0-3499 GCA_047650615.1 Maribacter sp. | reverse complement strand
CTTGATCCTTATAAACGATAGATCGCCCTTTGAAAAAGACGTATGCCTTTAGTTTCGCTCCTTCTTTCAGGAACTTTTCGGCATGTTTCTTTTTAAACTCGTAATCATGGTCATCTGTATTGGGACCAAATCGTATCTCTTTTACAACCACCTTAGAGGCTTTTGCCTTCATGGCCTTATCTCTCTTTTTCTGTTCGTATAAGAATTTCTTATAATCTATTATCTTACAAACAGGCGGTTTGGCTTTTGGTGAAATTTCCACCAAATCCAATTCTAATTCTTTGGATAAATCCAAAGCTTTTCTTATCGGGTATACACCAACCTCCACATTGTCGCCAACCAACCTTACTTCTGGAGCAAGTATTTTTTCATTGATATTGTGGGGATTCTTATTTTCCCTTCTAGGTTGAGGCCTAAATCTCTTACGTATTGCTATGACTCGTATTTTTTAATTAAACATTACTTAAATCCTTTTCCATTTTACCTATTCTTTAAATAGGTTAGGTTTGCTTTTCAACAAATCTAGGTAAGGCACTTTCAAAACGACTTTAAGGTACTATTTATTTCAGTATTAACCAAGGCTGTAAACGCTGTTATCGTTATTGCTCCTAAGTCTTCACCTCCGTGCTTTCGAACGGAAATAGTATTTTCCTTTTCATCAGTATCACCAACAATAAGCATAAACGGCACTTTGCTCATCTCTGCCTCTCGTATTTTCTTTCCAATAGTTTCGCTTCTACTATCCAAGAGGGCGCGAATTTCGTTATTTTCTAGGGATTTTAAAACTTTTTCAGCATATTTTTCATGTTTCTCGCTTACAGGTAAAATTATAGCCTGTTCTGGGGTTAGCCATAAAGGAAAATTTCCTCCGGTATGCTCCAGTAACAGGGCAATAAAACGCTCCATACTACCAAACGGTGCTCTGTGTATCATTACAGGTCTGTGAAGTTCGTTGTCACTGCCTTTGTACGTTAGGTCAAACCGTTCTGGTAGGTTATAATCCACTTGGATAGTGCCCAACTGCCATTTTCTTCCTAAAGCGTCTTTGACCATAAAGTCTAGTTTTGGTCCATAAAATGCTGCTTCCCCCTTCTCTATAACATAATTAAGTCCCTTTTCCTCTGCGGCATTGATAATTGCTTGTTCTGCTTTTTCCCAGTTTTCAACAGAACCAATGTATTTATCTGGATCATCTAAATCTCTTACAGATACTTGGGCAGTATAGTTTTCAAACCCCAAGGATTCTAGTACATATAAAGATAGGTCAATTACATCTTTGAATTCCTGATCTAATTGCTCTGGCATACAGAAAATATGGGCATCGTCTTGTGTAAAACCTCTTACCCTTGTTAAGCCATGAAGTTCGCCGCTTTGTTCATATCTATAAACGGTGCCAAATTCGGCATAACGTTTTGGTAAATCTTTATAACTAAAAGGTTTGGCGTTGTATATTTCACAATGATGAGGACAATTCATTGGTTTTAGCAAAAACTCTTCGTCTTCCTTTGGCGTCTTTATTGGTTGAAAGCTGTCTTCGCCGTATTTAGCATAATGGCCAGAGGTTACATAGAGTTCTTTTTGCCCTATATGCGGAGTGATAACCATTTCGTAGCCAGCTTTCTTTTGAGCTTTTTTAAGGAATTGTTCTAAACGCTCTCTTAGGGCTGCACCTTTTGGTAACCATAAAGGGAGCCCTTGTCCTACTTTTTGTGAAAAAGTAAATAATTCCAGCTCTTTACCTAATTTTCTATGGTCCCGCTTTTTTGCTTCCTCCAAAAGCTCAAGATATGCAGTAAGTTCCTTTTGTTTTGGAAATGATATCCCATAAATACGGGTCAATTGTGGATTTTTCTCGTTTCCCCTCCAATACGCACCTGCTACATTTAGAATTTTAATGGCTTTAACGATTCCTGTATTAGGAATGTGCCCTCCTCGGCATAAATCGGTGAAGCTATCATGGTCGCAAAAGGTGATTGTTCCATCATCCAGATTTTCTATAAGCTCTACTTTATATTCGTTTCCTTGGTCCTTGTAGAACTTAAGGGCATCTGATTTAGATACGGAACGCATCTTATAATCATGCTTACCTCTTGCAATTTCTATTGCCTTTTGTTCGATTTTTTGAAAATCCTTGTCTGAGATACTTCCCTCCGGTAAATCTACATCATAGTAGAAACCATTTTCAATTGCGGGTCCTATGGTTAACTTTACTCCAGGGTATAGTTCCTCTAAAGCCTGTGCTATAATATGTGAAGTAGAATGCCAAAATGCGGTCTTACCTTCTTGGTCGTTCCACGTAAATAATACCAAAGCACCATTTTCCGTTAATGGGGTAGTGGTCTCCACAATGGTGTCTTCGAACTTGGCGGAGATTACGTTTCTGGCAAGGCCCTGGCTTATGCTGTTTGCGACATCCATTGGAGTAGCCCCTTTTTCAAATTCCTTGGTGGAGCCATCTGGTAATGTAATTTCAATCATCGTATCATATATATAAGGTGCACAAAGATAATGTGTTGATTTAAGGTCTACAATTTTATACAGCGCTGTTTTCGTAATCTTTATATTAAGAGGGTATAGGTTGATGAGCATTGTGTAGCTTGTTTTGGATACACTTTGGTGTTCGGTAGCGCTCCTTTTTATAATGACTTTGCCAATTCATATTTTTTTGTAAGTTAAATACCCTTTTTTAAATAAGTAATATTCTGTAAATATCTATTTTATAAGGTGTTAAAGCCTAGGTCTAAAAAACCTTTAAAAAAGTTTGTTTTTTATTGTTGTTGGTATGAAAAAGGATGTTACATTTGCACCCCGCAATCGAGCTATGTTTATAGTGTAGTGAGCGGGAAGTTCTTTAAAAGTTGTGGTGTATGGTTAATTTTCTCGACCGATTGAAAAGAAGTTTTATTTTTTTTCAAAAAAGCTTGTCGGGGTAAAAAACAGTTGTATATTTGCAGCCGCTTAGGGAAATACCTTAGGTAAAAAGAAGTGTTCTGAGGGAGTATACTTGGGACGAATAGGAGTTCATTGAAATATTGTGGAGAATCGAAGTGAGTAGAAAAGGATTGGTCCTTTTCGAAAATTTCGGACAAGAATTATAAAGAATTAGATCGAGAGAATCGGGGCCGGGGACGGACATTGAAATTGTTGGGACGAATATTTACAAAACAACGATGAAGAGTTTGATCCTGGCTCAGGATGAACGCTAGCGGCAGGCCTAACACATGCAAGTCGAGGGGTAACATAGTAGCTTGCTACTGATGACGACCGGCGCACGGGTGCGCACCGCGTATGGAACCTACCTTTTACAGGGGAATAGCCTTTGGAAACGAAGATTAATGCCCCATAGTATCCTTATACAGCATTGTATTTTGATTAAAGCCTTCGGGCGGTAGAAGATGGCCATGCGTCCCATTAGTTTGTTGGTAAGGTAACGGCTTACCAAGACTACGATGGGTAGGGGCCCTGAGAGGGGGATCCCCCACACTGGTACTGAGACACG
>JBLHNI010000314.1:0-3531 GCA_047650615.1 Maribacter sp. | reverse complement strand
TTAGAGGCTAATAAAAATTGAAACCAAGAATGTGCCAATTCGTGTGATGCTGTTCCAAGTAAGCCGCTGTAATTAGAGCCCCCCGTAATTAAAGTACACATCGCATATTCCATACCGCCATCTCCTCCTTGAATAAAAGAATATTGTTTGTATGGATATTGTCCAATATTTTCGCTAAAAAATTGCATCAGTTTTACGGTTTCGGGTTGAATCTTTGTCCAGTTTTCTTTTATGTCTTCATCATTAGAATACAGGAAATGGAGTAACGGTCCATTCGGCACCTGTAGGGTATCATGAATATAATCTGGATCTGCAGCCCAAGTAAAATCATGCACATTGGGTGCGTTAAAATGCCAAGTTAGTTTATCTCCTTCTGCGCGTATTACAGTTCCTGTTTCGTAACCATAGCCGATTTCGTTTGGATTTTGAAGGTAGCCAGTACCCCCAATAATATAGGTTTTATCTAGCGTTAATTTGACATCAAAATTTCCCCAAACCCCATGAAACTCTCTAGCGATATATGGATCTGCATGCCAGCCTTCAAAATCGTACTCCGCTAATTTAGGATACCATTGTGTCATAGAAAGTGAGACACCATCAGCGTTATCTCTTCCAGAACGACGAATTTGTTTAGGCACTTGAGCATCAAACACCATATCAAATGTTACTTTTTCACCTGGTTGAATCGGTTTATTTAATTCAACTTCTAAAACAGTTCCAACAGTTTCGTAAGAAATAGAGGTTCCATTTTGCTTTAAAGACCTCACTTTAATATAGCCGATTTCATTAGGAAGCAATTTGCTAATACGGTCTGTAACTCTGCTATCAGGATCTTGTATGGTTCTCGAACGCACATCCATTTCACTACCAGGCTGAAAGGCATTAAAGTATAAGTGATAATATACCCGATTTAAAATGTCTGGAGAGTTATTTGTATACACTAATTTTTGTTTTCCTTCGTACTGAAACGTATTCACATTCATGTCAATATCCATTGTGTAGTCCACATGTTGTTGCCAGTAACCACTATCCGAAGTGGTTTTTGCTTTGGAGTCTACTAAAGGTTTTTCTGAAGCACCACAAGAGACGAGTACTAAAAGTAAAAAGGAACTAAGAATTAAATTTTTCATATTATTTATTAATATATACCGGTAACAGGGTTTGAATTTATTTCAGTTTTGAAGCCATAATTAAGGCGTTGTAGGCATTGGCAATTTTACCAGATTTAGACAAATCAGCAAATGGCTTAACATTAGAAGCATCACCACCTACAATCACTTTATTGCTTAATGGCAAACCAGAATCCAAAAGGACTTGCTTTACTTGAGCGGCTGTTAAATTAGGATATTGCGAACGTATTAAAGCGGCAATTCCAGCTACTGCTGGCGCTGCCATTGATGTTCCGCCTTTAGAATCATATTCATTTTCGGGTGTTGTAGAATAAATTTCAGATCCTGGTGCAAAAATATCAACATTCTCTTTTCCATAATTTGAAAAACTAGAAACCATTTTAGACCCATATTTAGGTGCTAAAGACCCGACTCTTATATACGTATTTGACACTTCCACAAAATTGATATTATCATCAGGAAAATTAGGTGTTGTATCCACATTTTCACCATCGTTACCAGCTGCATGCACAAAAATAACGTCATTATCTGAAGCATATTTTATAGCATCTCGTACCCATTGCGCATGTGGAGAAAAAGATTTTCCAAAACTACCGTTAATGACCTTAGCGCCGTTATCTACAGCATATCTTATCGCTAGAGCGATATCTTTATCGTACTCATCACCATTTGGTACTGTTCTAATAGACATAAGTTCAACGTTATTAGCAACACCATTTGCCCCTTTCCCATTATTACGCTCTGCGGCAATAATACCAGCAACATGGGTGCCGTGCGATTCTGATTTTTTAAAGGGTTTTACATTTCCGTTCCCATAGCCTGTATCCGTTAAATCATTGATATCGTCTCCTGTTTTCCGACCGGAAAAATCTTTATTTAAATTAAAATTTAGACGTTCATTTATGCCCTCTAATCCCGCTTTAATCTCTATAATAGCTTCCGTTAAAGTAGCTCCATTTCCACTCACATTTTGAGCGATTTGTACCGCTTGTGCTAGATTAGAATCCTCAGTTTTTATAGCATTAACCTCGTCTAAAGTATAGTCTTTTTTACCAAGATGTTTCACTAGTGTTTCGTCTGCATTTTTAATAGTTTGTGCGATTTGATCGTACTGAGTTTTGCGACCAGTCCATAATTGATAATCCTCGTCGTATTTTATATTGGCTTCGTTATAACGAGGGTTAGTTGTGTCTCCACTTGCTAGCAGACGGACATACTCTAATTGCTCATCAGAGCTATCACCAAGGAAATTCCAACCATGGATATCATCGATATACCCATTATTATCGTCGTCTATGCCATTGTTTGGTTTTTCTTTTTTATTCGTCCAGAGTACTCCGTTTAAATCTTCATGGTCTATATCAATACCAGAATCAATCACGGCAACAATTACTGTTTTGCCTTTTTTATTTTTAATAATTTCGGCATAAGCCCTGTCGACAGACATACCGGGAATAGTGTCTTTTACAAGATCTAAATGTCCCCAGTTTTTTTCTTCGGCTTCGGTTAAATTGGTAACCTTTAAAGGCGAGGTATCAATATTTTCTATCGGAGTCGATATGATATCTCCAGTTGCACCACAACCTAAAAGCAATGAGGCTGTAAAAGCCATACAGGGTATTATTCTATAATCAAATTTCATGTGTTTATATTTATTGTTTTTGAATGGTTGCATGCTGTTTGCTATTCATCATTTCCTTGGGGGGTAAAATTTTTAGCATGCTTGTTTTATGTTATTAATATTTAGTTTTTTAATTAAAAGATGTCGTTGCAGGTTAAAGTTTCTTTTAAGCGAACTCCTTTTTCAGTGTGCTTAACGGTTATTATTTCGTTATGGGCATCATGCTCTAAAAAGAGGTAGTAATTATTATCAGCAGCTAAATTAAGAAAGCGTTCTTTTTCATCTATGGTTAGAAGGGGCCTGGTATCGTAGCCCATTACAAAAGGTAAAGGTAAATGGCCTACTGTTGGTAATAAGTCGGCCATAAAACAAATTGTTTTCCCTTTGTAGTGTATCATCGGAATCATTTGTTTGTCTGTATGACCATTGGCATAGAAAATACCGAAGCCTAATTCTGAATTGGTTGAAATATGATTTTCCGGAACGGTTGTAAACTTCAACTGTTCACTCGCTTCCATTGGTAAAATATTTTCTTTTAAGAATGAAGCCACTTCTCTACGGTTCGGTTGTGTTGCCCATTTCCAATGGTTTTCGTTACTCCAAAAATGCGCATTCTTAAAAGCGGGTTCGTAGCCTGTTCTGTCTTTGTTCCATTGCACACTTCCTCCACAATGGTCAAAATGCAGGTGGGTCATAAACACATCTGTAATATCGTCTCTATGAAATCCGTGAGCAGCAAGTGAGGTATCAAGGGTATCATTTCCATATAGAAAATAATAA
>JBLHNI010000313.1:0-3570 GCA_047650615.1 Maribacter sp. | reverse complement strand
CTTCGCCAAGATAAGATCGGTTATAGACACATCAATCAAAAACGGTATGAACGTAGTGGAAGCATTGACGCTTATTGCTAAATTACAGCCTCAAATCACATACTGATTAGTTACCGTGACACCATTAATTAAGAAAAACATAAATAAATTATGCGGCTTTATCTGGCAAATGCCTTACTCTACATCTATAATGCCAATATGGGCTGATTCTTCAGTTATCCTAAAGTGACAGATAGAGGGATACAACCCTGCTATCAAACTATGAATATATGTATATATATACACATATAATGCTGGACGACGCTAGTCCAACACGGTTGATTAAAAAGCGTTTTGAATTGGATACCGCACCTATAATTATATTTTGATTTTACAAGAAGTGCTATTGTATTTTCCAAATCCAGTATCTACTTTTGAGTAGATTAAAAATAATAAAGATGATAAAGATGATAAAACTAGGTACGTTTACTATTGTAGGTATTCTATTTATGCTAAGCATTGAATTCAACGAAACTATAATATTGGAAGTAGATAAGGAGGCTAGTGACATTGTTGGTGTTTGGATGCCCAGCGAAGGCAATGCTTACGTGAAGATCTTCAAGGAAAAAGGGAAAGAAAAATATCATGGTAAAATTGTTTGGCTTAAAGAACCGAACGATGAAGAAGGAAACCCTAAAACAGACCCAGAAGGCAAGCCCATGCTGAACATGCTTAATTTGAGGGATTTTGTTTTTGAAGATGACGAATGGGTAGACGGAACCATCTACGATCCTAAATCGGGAAACACCTACTACAGCACTATCGAAATGCTAAACAAAAACAAAATTGAGGTACGTGGCTCATTAGACACCTTTGGTATTGTAGGCCGGACTGATACTTGGGTACGAATGAAAACCAATTAATACAACCTCATGTTAAAACCCCTTAGAATACTCTTACTTACCGTTCTTATGCTACCTATACCTATAATGGCACAAGACGACCCTCCCATGGAAGAGGAGCAAGAGGATAGCTTTGTTGACTATTCAAGCTTAATACAAACCACCGAAAACAAAGCATTTGCTTCCTCTCGTATTATAGGGCAAATTCCAATTAAACTTTTTTCGATAGGGTATGATTATCAAACTGCGCATTCCTTAAAACCGGGACCATTTGTTCCCGGAGGCACATCCGATGAAAATGACATAAACAGTACAGACGGCCTCCGTTTTTCCATTAATTATCCGGTTTTTTCAAAGAATTATTTTCTATTGAACTTAGGGTTCAATTATGCATCTACCAACTATTCGTTTTCCAACCCCACTACAATGGCAAACGACCCGTTAAGTCAAGCCCTAGATAATAACGGTTTGCGCACTATGGGTTTTACGGCAACCGCATTTAAGCCACTGAATGCGAAGCGCTATTTAATTTTTCAGTTTGGCGCCAACCTCAACGGGGATTATTCCTTCTCAAAGATGCAGTCGCTTAATTATACGCGCTACAGCGGAGCAGTAATTTATGGCATAAAGCCCAACGATAGAAAAATGTGGGGTCTGGGTGTAAGTAGGACGTATCTCGGTGGTGCTCTTAACTATTTACCCGTTTATTACATGCTTTATACGGCAAAAAGTAAAAAATGGGGCATTGAAATGTTGCTCCCTGCACGCTTCCAATACAGAAGAACTATAAATTCTAAAAACATGCTATTATTTGGTTGGGAGATAGAGGGTAATACCTACCGAATCAATAATGATGAAAACAGGTATAACCTACCCTATAACGATATTGAGTTGAGAAGATCGGAACTGAGATTACGGGCTACTTGGGAGCGTGCTGTAACACCTCAAATATGGCTTTCCGCGCAAGCCGGGTTTCGGTATAATTGGTCTTTTGATACAGATCGAGGTGATTTTTTCCGCCCTTTTGGAGATGACACCTCATTTTTAGCAGAAAACAACCTAGGCAATCCTGCTTATTTTAATATTTCTATAAATTGGGTGAGTCCGTAGAAAAATAACGTTACTTTTTTTTTAAATTTCAATCCGTTGTAAAGGCAGCTCCACATATACCTGTTTTCTTTGGCAAAATCTGCTATATATGTATCATCAATACTACTTAGTTATCAAATTTAGAAGTATCCTAAAAAGCGAAAGCCTACAGCTTAGTATTATATGGGCTGCGATAAAATTATCAATAAGGCAGGTATCAGAAACAAGACGAAGCCGTCCTTCGATAATTGCCCAAAGTTAAATACTAACCATTGCGATTATTTTCTAGTTATGCGGTTTTAGAACGAACACGTAGTTAGAAAATAAATATTGGGTTACAGATGTATCAAGAAATCAGGGTAGAAAACAGGAAGTATAAAAAACAAAAAGAACATAAAAGTCCAAAGTACTCCCATCAGAAGAGGATGTAATAGAAGACCTCCTTTTGCTTTTGGATTCAGGGAATGGCAATAAATCCGTGGATTCCCATACTAAGAAATGTAACTTTGATTTCTGAAGTGATGGTTAGGAAAGTTTTGGAATGCACTTACTCAATGGAATACAGGTAAAACTCGAACCCAAGGGCAACTATTATCAATATACTATAAATTCTTGTGGTCATTTTAATCGTTTTTAAAGTGCTGCCTTAAAACAACTGATGGTTAGCCCCTCTAAGGCTTATGAGCGGAACCCTCCCATAGGATGCCTCCTTTTTGACAAGATCCCTAAAAAAGCATTTTTCCATCATGACTTAGTTGATGATATCCGTGGAAACACCTCAATAACTTGAATAAATTACGACGCGTCCAGCATCTGGTCGAATTGATAGCGTATTCCTTTACATATGATTCCCAAAGGTTTAGAACGGAACATGAATGGCTCGAAGATGAACTCGCTAAGTCTGTAAAAAATTTAGAAAGAAGCAAAAAGAAGTTTCTAATATTACCTTACACGTAATGGATGGTGAAGAAATGGCAGGGCTGTTAAACTTCGTCCCTAAATAATTCATTTAGTATCCAGTTTTATCAATCGCGCCAAAATAACTACTTAAATAAAGAGAACAATACCTCGTTGTAAAGAGTTATCGTACTAGATTATCTGAGAAAGGGGCTAAGAGCGAAATCTAGACGCGTATTAAGCTATTTGGCAACAATACGGGCTTTTAAAATTAAGTAATACTCTGCCCATCTTACATCTGAATGATTAGATAGGTTCGCTTGGTGATGTCTTCGTTTTGGAAATTACAAACAATATCATCAATAAAACCAATGTCACCACAGATTTGGGTAATTTTGAAAAAACCACCTATAACTATTTGCTGTCACAACTCATTTTCATGCAAGCTAAGAATTCAAATACACAAATTAAGCAAGAACTCGTAAACAGTATCGTACATGGCTTTGGAATTATTTTTGGTATCGTTGGTATTCCTATCCTAATAGCCTTTGCTATAAAAAGTGATAACTCCACTGGTGTTATCGGTGCAGCTATCTATGGATTCTGTTTTTTACAACTTTTTACTTTTTCTACACTCTACCATGGATTTCAGCATGCCCAAGTAAAACGCATATTAGAAATCCTTGACCACATTAGTATTTAT
>JBLHNI010000312.1:0-3579 GCA_047650615.1 Maribacter sp. | reverse complement strand
TTGGTATCCCTTGTTACTTTTTAGCATGAAAATTACTACTTGATATTTATATTAATAAACTAATATAAAAGACGCAACATAGTGACAAACTCAACTTATCAAAATTTTTAAAATAATAGTAATACTTTCAATGGTTAAAAGTATCACAATCTATAACCTTAGTATTGCTAATTTTATAATTTTGTGTTTTAAAGAAAAACTATGACAAAGAGATTCATACTCGTTTTGATTTGTATATCATTAGGCCAAAAAATGGTTGCTCAGGTAGATGAATCCCAAACCGGAGCATGGTACATGTATTTTTATAACATGCAGATTGAGGACAGCCAGTGGGGCATACAGGGTGATTTTCAATATCGGGATTGGGCAGGCCTAGGCGATATGGAACAACTCTTACTACGAAGTGGTCTTACTTTTAAACCAAAAGACGCGAATGTTATGTTTACGCTAGGGTATGCCAACATTACCACAGGAGTGCCCGGAGAAATAAGTGATACCTCAGGTGAAAATAGAATCTATCAAGAAGCTTTGATTCCTCAAAAACTAGGAAGTCGTTATTTTCTTACACATCGTTTTAGATACGAACAGCGTTTTGTAGAAGGCCAAGATTTTAGAACGCGATACCGCTATATGCTATTCTTTAATGCACCCTTGAATAAAACATCCTTGGAAAAGGACGCCGTATATCTGGCCTTGTATAATGAACTCTTCATAAATGGCCAGACCGATATAGGCAATGGGAGAACCACAGAATTATTTGACCGTAACCGAACCTATATGGGGCTCGGGTATGTACTATCCTCCAAAGTTCGTGTCCAACTAGGTTGGATGAACCAAAAAACAGTAAACTGGGGCAAAGGACAATTACAATTTAGCCTTCATCACAATTTTTGATATTAATTTACAAGAAAATCAACACAAATAATAACAATTAAAATAAAAACTATGAAAAATAGAAGTTTAGTACTGGCCTTAGCAATGGTTGCTCTATTAGGCATATCTTGTCAAGATGCAACTAAAGCTGGTGTATCAAGTGAGATGGTAACGAAAATAGCGAAAGAAGTAGCCAAAGAAATGGCGATGAGCGAGTCTCCTATCAAGAGTATCATGTCCGCAGAGGAGCAAGCCAGCATGACGCCTGACGAAATTATAGGGCGCCTGAAGAAAGGGAACGAAAATTTCCAAGCCAATAATCTTAGCAGAAGAGACCACTCCGAGCAACGCATCCAAGCCATGCTAGGACAGTACCCACAAGCCTTGGTATTATCCTGTGTAGATAGTAGGGTACCTGTAGAAGATGTTTTTGATTTAGGTATTGGAGATATTTTTGTAGCTAGGGTAGCAGGAAATATTGAAAATGATGACATTGTAGGTTCTATGGAATTTGCTACGGCTGTAGCTGGATCTAAAGTAGTAATTGTAATGGGACATAGTTCATGTGGTGCAGTAAAACACGCCGTAGACAATACAGATGCAGCTTCAATGGATATGCACGCTTTACAAAATTTATTAAATGAAATTAGACCTTCTATGGAAGGATTGAGCCCTGATACTGGTGAAATTTCTTCTAAAAATACAAAATATTTGGACAGAGTAATTACAGTAAATGCTACTAAAACAGTAGAAGATATTAGAATTAGTTCACCAAAAATGGCAAGGCTAGAAAAAGAAGGGAAAATAAAAATTGTTGCTGCAGTATATAACATGGCATCAGGTAAGGTTGAGTTTTTATAGTACTAAACCCTTATTATAAAAAGGATTAATAGCAAAGCGTTAAAACCAACCACAACTAATAAGTCGACTTTTAAATTATTTGGATGGGAAATAGGCTACCCCAATAGCCTAATAATCAAAACGTATGTAGTCAGAGTAAGGAACAACTAAATTATTTGACTAACTTTGTGAAATCAATAAAAGATAATTAAAATGGCATTAGAAATAACAGATGCTACTTTTGACGAGGTAGTTTTAAAAAGCGATAAACCCGTAGTGGTAGATTTCTGGGCAGCTTGGTGCGGTCCTTGTAGAATGGTAGGCCCAATAATAGACGAAGTAAGTTCAGAATATGAAGGCAAAGCTGTTGTTGGTAAGGTTGATGTAGATGCCAACCAAGAATTTGCCGCTAAATATGGCGTGCGTAACATCCCTACCGTATTGGTATTTAAAGGAGGGGAAATTGTAAGTAGACAAGTAGGTGTTTCTCCAAAGAAAGCCTATACAGATGCAATTGATGCCCTATTATAAGTCATCCTTTGTTACATATCATTTAGATAATAAAAAAGAGCTGGAAAAACCGGCTCTTTTTTATTTGTAAACTTCAGCGCTACCACTTTGCTTACCCGTAGCCTTTTCCTATCTTTATTCTTGTGAATTTACAATCCGAATTAAATAAGGCATCCCTATTTCCAAATTTGGAACTCTTGGCTAATCAAGTCGTTGAAGGGTTTATTAGCGGTATACATAAAAGTCCATTTCATGGGTTTTCGGCCGAATTCGCAGAACATAAAATCTATAACAACGGAGAAAGCACCAAACATATAGACTGGAAGCTATTTGCTAAAACAGATAAACTATACACTAAAAGGTACGAAGAAGAGACCAACCTACGGTGCCACATGATTCTAGACAACTCTGCCTCCATGTACTACCCGCAAGTAAAAGAGCTAGGTGTGGACAACCTGAACAAAATAGGTTTTGGGGTGCTTGCAATCGCCGCTTTGATGAATGTTTTAAAAAAACAGCGGGATGCCGTAGGGCTAAGTATTTACTCTAATGCTTATCATTACTACGCACCCGAAAAAGGAAGCGAACGCCATTTTCAAATGTTATTGGCAAAGCTGAACGAAGTATGCCAAGAAACCAAGCCAACAAAAGAAACGGCGACCTACACCTACCTGCATCAAATTGCGGAAAAAATAAAACGACGAAGTCTTATTTTCTTGTTTACGGATATGTTTCAGACGCAAAAATCAGATGAAGAATTGTTTGACGCCCTAAGACATTTAAAATATAACAAACATGAGGTTGTTCTTTTTCATCTTCTGGATAAAGAACACGAGTTGTATTTCAGCTTTGACAATACACCAAAGCGGTACATAGATGTAGAAACGGGTGAGCACTTGGATTTATATGCAGACAACATAAAAGAAGCTTACAAAGAAGGAGTTAAGAGCTATCTAGACGAAATAAAACTGAAGTGTGCCCAATATAGAATCAACTATATAGACGTTGATATAAAGGGTGATTTTTCTACCATACTGAATACATTTTTAACGGAGCGAAACAAATTCTTATAATGAAGTTCATATTTTAAAAGAAAATGTTTGTGCAATTGAATAAACACCATATATTTGCACTCGCTAAACGCCTCGGTCTGGTAGTTCAGTTGGTTAGAATACCTGCCTGTCACGCAGGGGGTCGCGGGTTCGAGTCCCGTCCAGACCGCTCAGTAAAGATAAGCCTTTCAAGCAATTGAAAGGCTTTTTCTTTTTAACGGGTACAACATAGGTACAACAAATGGTTTATTATTTGTCTTTGATTTAGTAATGAAGAATCTATTAGGTAGCTCTTACCTAAATT
>JBLHNI010000311.1:0-3613 GCA_047650615.1 Maribacter sp. | reverse complement strand
AATAAAAATTTCAGTTAATTCTTTTAGTACCTGAATGTCATCTGGATGCACCCCTACTTCCTCATGCGTTTCCCTTAATGCGGTCACCATTGAATTTGCATCCTCCTTTTCTGCTTTACCACCAGGAAAAGCAACTTGATTGCTATGCACGCCTTTATAGGTTTTTCTTAAAATGAACAACAGGTGTGTTTCTTCCTGTTCATTTGGGTAAAACAAGGCCATGACAGCTGCCTTTCTTGGCGTTTCTTTATTCGATTTGGCTTCTAGGAGTTCATTAATCCTGAACTCTGGAACCATTTTATGATGCGAAGCCTGCCCAGGTAGTGGCAAATTCTTTATTTTTGATATCCGTTGTTCAAAAATGTTGAAATTCATGTGTTTAAAAGAAATTTGGCTACCCCTTGCTGCGGTAGTAGTACTATTGACAGGATGTAAAGATAGTCCTAAGAATATAAAAGTTGAGAAAAAAGCTGTCTCAACTGCAATAGATACTACAAAAACGGAAACCACCGAAAACGAGGAAGAAAAGGAAGAAGCGTTTAAACTTACAGAAGAAAACGCCATTGAATTCTTTTTTGAATACCAGCAAGACCTAACCGCCGATAAAGTTAAGATCACTACGAGATTTGGTTCGTTTGTAGTGGAACTGTACGATAATGTTCCCTACCACAAAGCCAATTTCATCTACCTGACCAAGAAAGGTTATTTTAAGGATACACAGTTCCACAGGGTGGTCAAAAATTTCATTATTCAAGGTGGAAACTCCGATGACACCAAGACCGCAAAAAAACGCAGCGCCATTGGCCGATATCTATTACCGCCAGATACGCGAAAAGGCCACAAACACCATAGAGGAACCATTTCTATGCCGAGCAGCGAAATCAACAATCCGCACATGTTGGCCTCTCCGTTCGAATTTTTCATTGTCACCACAGACCCTGGCTCTTATCATTTGGATGGTGACTTTACCCCTTTTGGTAAGGTTGTGGAAGGAATGGATGTAGTTGACAAAATAAACACTCAGCCTGTTGGCAAAGGAGACTGGCCGCAACAAAACACGTATATACAAGATGCAGTGGTGGTTGAATAAACTTTAGGTTGAAGTGAGCTACTTTTTACTAATTACTTTGCATTTTATAAGAAACCACAACCTCAATCCTTATAAATATTAGGTAAGGAAATTTTAAAACGCACGGCCAGCAAACGCATTACAATAATCGAAAGTATAGCGGCCACATAGGCATACGTAGTATCAAAAGGAAACTGAATGAGGACAAAATAAATAATCCCGCCTAAGATACAAATGGTAGCATATACTTCTTTCCTGAAAATTACGGGAATCTCGTTACAAAGAATATCTCGGATAACACCACCAAAACTGGCCGTGATAGTTCCTAAAATAATACATATTACAGGAGAGAGTCCGGCATTTAAGCCCTTCTCTAACCCTACCATGGTGTACAGTCCAATACCAATCGTATCAAAAAGAAATAAGGATTTTCTCAAATACCTTAACTGGTTTACAAAGACAATAGCAGCAAAAACAGTCGCGGAAATAGTAATGAGATACACCGGGGTAGTCATCCAATTTACTGGCGTATTTCCTATAAGTAAATCTCGAAGCGTTCCTCCACCAATCGCAGTTACGAAAGCAATAATCAACACCCCAAAGAGGTCTAATTTTTTCTCCATCGCCACCAAAACGCCTGATATCGCAAAGGCAACGGTTCCTAAAACATCAATGACCAAATAAAACATAAGCTAACGTTGTTGGGTATAATAACAGTAATCTTTTATAACGACATCCACAAAATCAGTCGGTTGCTTATCACTCGTTATCTGTGTGACTTTTTTGATTCTTGTACTCAAAGATAAGATTACGTTGTAATCACCGTTGCGTTTTGCCTTATCATAAAGATCTTTTATAGTACCCATTTCGGTATCCGTAAATACGGTAACCTGAGAAAATTGTGGCACATAATCCTGTGGCAGCTCTCTAAGCAGGATGTCTTTTAAAAAAACACGCCTTTTTTCGCTTATTATGGTTGTACCTGCTGCTATATCTCCCACACGTTGTCCTTTGCCTCGCATTAAAATAGTAAATACAGCCACACCTCCCGAACTTACGGAAATATCTACAATCCTCAGAATCCATCGTATAAAGTAACTAGAAAAATCAGGCTTGGAGCCATCTAGCTTTACTACCCTCAGTTGCATTAAATGCTTTCCTATAGTTTTTCCGTCCATTAAGGTCTCCAACACTAAATAGTATAGAAAAGCAGGTACCCCTGCAACCATAAAAATAGCCCACTGATCACCAGCGTTGATGTCTAACGCCAAAAGAAGCCATATCATAAGCACATAATAGGTAACGATGATTAGCGTATCTATAATGAAAGCCAATATACGATCACCCAAGTGCGCCGTATTTTGATCTATGCTTATATTTTGGGCTGTTTCTATTTGAAATTGTTCCATTCTTTTGTTTCTTTGATATAAACTATAAAGTTAATGCGCGAGGCCGCTTTTGTAAAACAAAATAAGGACAAATGGTCAACTTTTGAAAGCGCATTGGCTAACAAAACGGATATAGCTCCAAATGTATTGTCTGATTTATACATTGAAATTACAGATCATTTAAGCTACGCCAAGACCTTTTATCCAACAAGCAACACGGAACGTTATTTAAACGTCTTGGCTTCCCAAGCACATCAAAAGATTTACAGGACCAAACGCGAATCCAAAAACAGAATTATAAGTTTCTGGAAAACAGAATTTCCAATGATGTTCAAACAACATCATAGAGAGCTACTTATCGCCTTTTTGGTATTCGCTTTCTTTACGTTTGTGGGTGCTTTTTCCGCTGCCAATGAAGGTGATTTTGTACGGTCTATTCTTGGAGACGGCTATGTGAATATGACCTTGGAAAATATAGAAAAAGGCGACCCCATGGCGGTGTATAAACAAATGGGAGAATTTAATATGTTCCTTGGCATTACCATTAACAATGTACGTGTGGCGCTTATGGCATTTGTATACGGTTTTTTGTTAGGTATTGGTACGCTTATAATCATGCTACAGAACGGAATTATGTTAGGAAGCTTTCAGTACTTCTTTTATGAAAAAGGGCTGTTATGGGAATCTATGCGCACCATTTGGATTCATGGTACTATTGAAATATCGGTTATTATTATTGCAGGAAGTGCAGGACTTGTATTGGCCAACGGCATGCTGTTTCCAGGCACGTATACCCGATTAGAATCGTTTAAACGGGGTGTTAAAAACGGACTTAAAATCATATTGAGTACCCTACCTTTCTTTATCATCGCTGGTTTCCTAGAAGGTTTTGTCACCAGACATACAGAAATGCCAGACTGGCTTGCGATAGTAATTATTACGGGCTCCCTTGCTCTAATTATATTCTACTATATTATGTATCCATACCAACTACATAAAAATCAAAAAGCGATATGAAGAGCAATTATATTGAATTTAAAAAACAACGGGAACTAGGGGAAATACTATCAGATACCTTTGCCTTTTTTCGTAACGAGTTCAAACTGTTCTTTACTATCTTCTTTAAGATTGTAGGTCCGTTTTTGGCGGCAATGGT
>JBLHNI010000310.1:0-3620 GCA_047650615.1 Maribacter sp. | reverse complement strand
TTCCATAAAAATGAGGTTCATAATATTGCCAATAAAGACTTCCTTGTTTTCTGAAACGATTCGAGTCGCACGATCACGATTGCGCTTTTGTTCGATGGTATCTTTTCTTGTCGTAGAATTAAGTAAAGTTAAACCCTCGACTTTTTGGCCATAGGCTTCTAAAAATGCTAAACCAATATAACCACCCATGGAATGCCCCATAAAGGATGCTTTGTCAATTTGAAGATGGTGTAATAAGGCATAAACCATGTCGGCCATCATTTCCATAGAATGTACCGGGGCGAGGCAGCCACTTTTTCCATGTCCAGGAAGATCGATCGTAAGGACCGTTCTATGGAGTGAAAAGGAAGGAACATAATTAGACCACATGGTGCTGCTTTCCAAAAACCCATGCAATAAAACTAGTGCAGGACCTTTACCAGTGATCGTGTAATAAATGGGAACTTGGTTATAGTGATAAATCATTTTTCTATATTCGGGACAAATATAAACGAGTAGTTTGATACCTAGAAGTGATATCGAACAACATTTATGTCAAAACTAAATTTGTACGGAGCAGTATCCAGATATAGCTCATAATCTATGAATCAAAGCAGACAAACTTTTATCACGGCCTTTGCGCTGTTTTCACTGTTCTTTGGTGCGGGGAATTTAATTCTACCACCTTTTCTAGGGTATAATGCGGGTGAAAACTGGTTTTGGGTAACTATTGGTTTTGCTGTTTCGGCAGTTGTGATCCCTATTTTGGCCATTTACGGGCATGCGCGATTACAAGGAACTATGCTAGATTTTGCCAAGTCGGTTTCCCCTCGTTTTGCCATGTTTTACTCGGTCATAGTGTATGTTATTTCCATTTCATTACCCTCTCCGAGGACGGCTTCTGTGACTTATGAGATGGCCATTCAACCCTATTTCGAAATGAATTCACTTTGGTTAAGTAGTATTTATTTTGCACTCGTACTTGTCTTTGTTTTGAATAGAACGCGCATCTTAAGTATTATTGGAAAGTTCCTCACACCATTTATTATTCTCATACTGTTAGCTATTATAAGCATCGGCCTCTTTGGCAATACGGCAGCCATTCGGGATACGGCAGATAGCACTTCGCTAATTGGAGGAATTATAGAAGGATATCAAACTTTTGACGCTATTGGCGGGGTATTGATCGGCGGGGTTATTGTGATTTCCTTTGCTTTGCAGGGAACCTACGATTATGAAGCCAGAAAGAAGATGATGGGTAGAGCTGGACTATATGCTGGGATCGGCTTATTTTCTATTTATGGGGGACTCATCGCTCTTGGTGCTTATTATAGCGGGGAGACCATAGTTAATTCTCGTTCCGAATATCTCACCTTTTTAAGTCAAGAAACTTTAGGAAACATAGGAACCGCATTTTTAGCGGTATTGGTTTCATTAGCCTGTTTTACAACGGCAGTGGGTATTGTTACTGGGACCGCTGATTTCGTAAAAGGTCTTTTTAAAAATTCAAAACAAGCGTATCTACTTACTGCCATCCTAGGCTGCGTAATTGGAGTCGTGGTGGGGCAATTTGATATTCATTATATCATCGATTTAGCTGTGCCAGCATTGATGTTCATTTATCCCATCACCATTTGTTTAATCCTTCTTAATATTCTTCCGAAAAAATGGGCCAGCAAACTCGTTTTTAGAGGAGTTGCTATCGTGGTGTTTCTGTTTAGTATGACCGATGTTTTAAAAGAAATCATTTCAGACAACAGGATTATTCCGTATCAGAAAATAATGCCTGACGGACTTGTTGCATGGAGCCAAGATTCCATAGCACTGTTTGAAACGTATGTTCCATTAGGAAAAGAAGGGATGGGTTGGGTATTGCCGGCAGCGATTATTTTTGTGATGTTAAATATTCGTGTTTTTACGACTAAAGCAGTTCCGCAAGAATAATTACCTATGGCCATCCAAGACATATCAAAATACACTTTTAAAGATAATTTCTCTTTAAGCGTCATCCAGTTTGACGAGGCTTGTGTCGTCAACCAATCGGAATCGTTAGACACCTATCGGATTTTTTGGATTAAAGAGGGTACCGGAAATTACAGCATCGATTTTGAAAACTATTCTTTCAAAGATAATGTGTTGCTCTTTTTATCTCCTGGTCAAGTTTTCTCGGTAGTTTCGGAAAAAATAAAGGAGGCCTATCAACTTTCTTTTATCAGAGATTTTTATTGTATTCAAACGCACGATAAGGAAGTTTCGTGTAATGGAGTATTGTTCAACAATGTATATGAAACTCCTTTTGTAAATCCTTGTGAGAGCGATACTAGAAAACTCAGCTTTATTTTGGAGAGCCTTATTGCTGAATTCAAAACGACAGAAGCTGCCCAATATGATATGCTTCAAGCCTATTTAAAGCAGTTTATTATACTATCGGTTCGAATTAAAAAAGAATTTCAAGTTGAAAAAAGCGACTTGGAGACAAAACTTTTTAAAGACTTTAGTTTGTTGGTGGAACACAATTTTAGATCCATTCATTCGGTGACCGAATATGCAAAACGGCTGGGAATTTCTCCAAAATCCTTGGCAAAGCATTTTCAAAAGGTAGGTATTGACACTCCCAGCGATGTTATAAAAAATAGAATTGTCCTAGAAGCGAAGCGAGAATTGCTATACGCGGACAAACCAGTAAAGCAGATTGCCTATGATTTAGGGTTTAATGACGCGGCCTATTTTACGCGTTTCTTCACCAAATTAGTTTCAAAATCGCCACTTCAGTTTAAAAAAGATCATTAATTCAAGTTTGTCCATTCATTAGGAACCTTTGTCCATTTTTTCAAGAGGGTTGCTGTTGCATATTTGTACTGTAATTAGAGGATACCAATTCAACCTGCAAAGCGTTGGCTGGTCTAATTCGGAAACAAAAAATAATCACCTTAAAACAAGACAAAATGGAAAATCAAATCACAAAGAGCTTACAACACGTTCACCAATTACTAGCGTCGGGACAATTTATTGAAGCCATGGAAACATATCTTCATGATGAGGTAGAACTGAAGGAAGGAAATAATGAGCCTAAAAAAGGAAAACAGTTTAATCTTGACTTCGAGAATGATTTTATTAATAATCAATTGAAGGAATTTGTTCGATATGATGTTAAACATATGGCTGTTTCGGGCAACCATTCGTTCTATAGCGCCGAAATGGAATTAATTATGAACGATGGAAGTACGATGCTTTCTGAACAAGCCGTAGCTACCGAATGGAAGGATGGTAAAATCTACCGAGAGCGTTATTACCATGCATAATGATCTCTTTATTTGAAACTTTAAAACAACTGTTTTTTCTGAAATTGACGTTTTTAGACAATTTACCCTCAGAATGTGAAAATGCGAAAACGATGTAGTGTAAAAAACTTAAAATTTTATGCCCTTAATTTTACTCTAAATATTGAATAATTCGAATTTTTTTGCCTTCTAAATTTTCAAATTATCATTTTACGGCAAGGCTTATTGCAGTATCCTCAAAGTGCTCATTTTTTGAGGATTAAAGATTGGTTCGCTAGGGTTTGTTGTATAGATTTGAGAATATTTAAAATCGTATTTATTATGGCTATTACAAAACAGTATTTAAAGAGTAAACCTATA
>JBLHNI010000309.1:0-3650 GCA_047650615.1 Maribacter sp. | reverse complement strand
TGTCCTCTTCTGTTCCAATAGTTACGCCGAGGGCAGTATAAATATTCTTAATTTCTTCGTTTTCAAAAACACGGTGCGGCATTGCCTTCTCCACATTCAAAATCTTACCACGAAGTGGCAAAATTGCCTGAAACTTCCTATCTCTCCCTTGTTTAGCCGTACCCCCTGCTGAATCTCCCTCGACAAGGAATACTTCGCATAAGGCCGGATCTTGCTCGGAACAATCCGATAATTTCCCTGGCAAGCCTCCGATACTCATGACCGTTTTACGCTGTACCATTTCACGTGCCTTTGTAGCAGCATGTCTTGCAGTGGCTGCTAAGATAACTTTCTGCACAATAATCTTAGCATCGTCCGGGTGTTCTTCTAAGTAATTTGTTAGCATCTCAGACACTGCCTGACTAACGGCAGAAGAAACTTCTCTGTTACCTAATTTTGTTTTGGTTTGCCCTTCAAACTGAGGCTCCTGAACTTTAACAGAAACAATCGCTGTAAGTCCTTCCCGAAAATCATCTCCTTGTATTTCGAACTTTAGTTTATCCAACATCCCAGAAGCATCTGCATACTTCTTTAACGTAGATGTCAATCCTCTTCTAAAGCCAGATAAGTGTGTTCCACCCTCATGGGTGTTAATATTGTTCACGTAAGAATGAAGGTTCTCCGTGTAACTGGTATTATAGATCATGGCAACCTCAACAGGAATATCGTTTTTCTCTCCCTCCATTGAAATCACATTCTGAATGAGCGATTCCCTGTTACTGTCCAAAAACTTAACAAATTCCTTTAAACCTTCATCAGAATAAAAAACTTCGGATACAAATTCTCCTTTTTCGTCTTTTTGACGCCTATCTGTGATTGAAATCGTGACCCCTTTGTTCAAGAATGAAAGCTCTCGCATTCTACTTGATAAGGTTTCGTAACTATATTCTATGGTTTGAGTAAAAATGGTCGTATCCGGCAAAAAGGTAACTTCCGTACCTCTATCTTCTGGGGCACACTCTCCAATTGCTTTTACAGGATACATAGCCTTCCCGCGCTCATATTCCTGCTCCCAAATTTTACCGTCCTTAAAAACGGTAGCCCTTAAATGGGCGGACAAGGCGTTTACACAAGAAACACCAACACCGTGTAGTCCACCGGATACCTTATAAGAATCCTTATCGAACTTACCACCGGCTCCAATCTTAGTCATTACGACCTGAAGTGCGGATACTCCTTCTTTTTTATGCATTCCTACAGGAATCCCCCTACCATTATCCCTCGTAGTAACGGAATTATCTTCGTTTATGATAACACTTATGGCATCACAATGACCACCCATGGCCTCATCAATGGAGTTATCCACTACTTCGTATACTAAATGGTGCAATCCCCTAGTACCTACATCGCCGATATACATAGAAGGACGCATGCGAACATGCTCCATTCCCTCCAAAGCTTGAATACTATCCGCTGAATAATCCTTAGCGGGGCCTTCCGGCTTTTTCTTCAATGCCTCTTTCTTATTTTCTTCGTCTTCGTTTTTTGCTGCTTCGCTCATAAATTTAAGGTTGTTTTTACTTCAAATTTTGCAATCTTACAAATATACGCAATACCCCATGAAATATGATGTTTATAGCCATTGACCATTGGTAAGTTATCAACAAAAAATGTGGAAAAACCCACAGTCGATATAGCTTATAAAATACCCACAAAAAACAGTCACTATTTCCAGTGAAAAAGATAGAAATCGACTACTAATAAATATCCTTACAATGCAATTAAAAACCTACGTGATTTCAAAGGTGATTTTACTCCAACATGGCCTGAGCCAAAATATCTCGCATTACAGGGTAATCCTCGTCCTCATCAGCATACTTTTTTCGTTCTTCCTTGAGTTGTAGCTTCATGTCGGCAATAATAGTTTCATACTTGCCTTCATTTATTGCATTATTCAACTCTTTTGGATCTTCTTCAAGATCATAAAACTCCCAGCTAGGCAATGTAGTTTCTATAGATGTGCCTTTTTTACCCAAATCTTGACCATAAAAGAACGCCAATTTGTAACGTTCGTTTCGGACGCCAAAATGCGCTGGCCTATCTGGACTATGTAACCAATACCTATAATACATCTGCTTACGCCAATCCTTGGACGTATTCCCGTTTAGGTTCGCCCTAAAACTCTCCCCTTGGATATAGGTTGGTTTAGCAATTCCAGCATAATCTGCCAATAATGCTGAAAAATCAATATTCAGAATAATATCGTCAATACGCTGTCCTCCTTTTATCTCCTTTGGATACCGGATAACAAAAGGCATGCGGAGGGACTCCTCGTAAATCAAGCGTTTATCAAAAAATCCATGTTCGCCCAAAAAGTAGCCTTGGTCAGCGGTATAGATGACAATCGTATTATCGGCAATTCCTTCATCCTGCAAATAATCCAAGAGTTTTCCAATGTTATCATCGATTGCTGCTCCGCACCTCATAAAATCCTTCACGAGTTTCTGATAGATTTTCTTACGCTTTTGAATACTATCCAAACCATCTAATGGGTATGGAAGTCCAGGATATGAGGTCCAAAAATTTTCGGTATCGGTAGCTTTTTGCCAGCGCTTTCCTAAATTTTCCAGCACTTGTCCTTTAAAAGTTCTCCCCGTAGTTTCCTTTCCAAAATCCATAAGAGATTCAGGCTCCGGAATAGTATCATTTTCATAGAGCGCCGCAAACCGCGGTGGATAATCAAAAGGTTCATGTGTAGCCTTAAAGTTACAGAACATCATAAAGGGTTTGGTACTATCTCGCTTTTTAAGGTGATTTATAGTAAGTTCAGTAATTACATCCGTTGAGAAACCTTCATACTGCTTTCCAGAAGAACCATCACGCCCATCTTTCCAGTTTTCCTTGGTTTTTAATATGGGATTCCAGTATTCTCCTTGTCCCGGTAACACGTTAAAATAATCGAACCCTTCTGGCTGTTCCACCAGATGCCACTTCCCTATTACAGCGGTCTGGTAGCCATTCTCCTTAAAGGTCTTGGCTATATTAGGATGTCCGGCAGGAATTGGCTCGTTTAAGGTATACACCTGATTCATGTGGCTATATTGCCCTGTAAGAATGGCACCTCTACTAGGGGTGCAAATACTATTGGTACAAAAGGCATTTTCCAGCACAGCACCATCGTTAGCCAGGCGTTGAATGTTTTGGTTCTGAACGTAGTCTTTTAAAATACCCCCATAAAGACCCCAAGCCTGTGAGGTATGATCATCGGATAAGATGAAAAGAATATTTGGTTTTTCAGCCTCAGCAACAGGCTTATCCGCGCAGGAAAACAACAGTAAACCAAACCAAACAAAAAAAAAAGACTTTATAAAAGTCGCTACCCCTCCTCTCATTTTTCTTAGATTTTAGAATCGCCCTAAATATATTCAATTAATACAGCATTTTAAACCTTAAAGGGGGTAACATTCCAATTTCATTTAAAACTAAAAAAGGGGTGCCAAATTCATGGCACCCTTAAAGACTACTTAAAAAAACAAAACTGAGCTATTTCAAAAGAATAGCAAACAGAATCATCACGACTTTTAATTTTTGTAAGCAGCGTCATGTACGTTAGCTACTGCCCTACCAGAAGGATCGTTCATGTTTTTAAAAGCCTCGTCCCATTCCAAGGC
>JBLHNI010000308.1:0-3676 GCA_047650615.1 Maribacter sp. | reverse complement strand
ATAAGAATGCTTTAGGCTTTCATATTCCCGGAATGTGGGACAAAATCTTAGATATAAATAAATGTCATCTACAGGCAGACCCTTCCAATGCTATACGTATGGAAACCAAAGACTTCGCAAACAAAAACAATATCACCTTCTTTAATCCTAGAAATCAATATGGGATGCTCCGTACGCTCATGATTCGTACCTCGTCTATCGGGGAAATCATGGTGCTAATCCAGTTCTATGAAAATGATGTGTCCAAAAGAGTATTGCTATTAGAACACTTGAAAAATACTTTTCCAGAAATAACGGCATTACTCTATGTTATCAATCCAAAACAGAATGATACCATTTACGATCAAGATGTCCTATGTTTTGCTGGTCGTGACCATATTTTTGAAGAGATGGAAGGACTAAAATTTAAAATCAATGCCAAATCCTTTTATCAGACCAATTCAGAACAGGCCTACGAACTTTATAAAATTACACGTGATTTTGCAGGATTAACTGGTAAGGAACTGGTATATGATTTATATACCGGAACTGGTACCATTGCACAATTCGTCGCTAAAAACGCTAAGAAAGTAATCGGAATAGAATCGGTTCCTGAAGCCATACTAGATGCAAAATCAAATGCCGAGAACAACGAGATTTCCAATGTTGATTTCTTTGTTGGCGACATGAAAAATGTGTTTAACGAGCAGTTTATTTCTGAGCATGGTATTCCTGATATCATTATTACCGATCCTCCAAGAGATGGAATGCATAAAGACGTTGTGCAGCAAATACTTAACATTGCGCCGCAAAAAGTAGTTTACGTAAGCTGCAATAGCGCTACCCAAGCAAGGGACTTAGAACTGATGAAGGAACTATATACTGTAACCAAAGTGCAGCCGGTAGATATGTTCCCACAAACACATCATGTAGAAAATGTTGTACTTTTAGAGAAGAAATCCATATTGGATAATAACTAAAAAATGGTATCTCTCCAGTTTTTTTAACCCAAACATCTTGCAAGATTTTATATAAATGAAAAATTTTGGATTTAGTATTTTACTGTTCCTCTACCTCTTAACAGTAGCTTCTTGTGAAAAGGACGACATCTGCGTGGAAGGCAACACACCGCTCATGGTAATCGAATTTTTTGATATCAATAATAGGGATAACCTAAAAAATGTAACCACATTAAGAGTAGTAGGTGAGGGACAAACAGTTACGGTAAATACGGTTACAGATAGAACTAATTTAAATACCATTACCATTCCTCTTAAAACTGCAGCAGATACTACTGGTTTCTTACTGATAGCAAATTCAGCCAGTAATGATGATGGTTTTGAACTTGGTAATATTGACACTGTAAGCTTCAATTATGCCAGATTGGAAGACTTTAAATCGCGTGCTTGTGGCTTCATCGTAAATTATGAAGGGCTAAATGGGGTATTCCAAACAGATACAGACAATTGGATTCAGGACATAGAAATAATGCGAACAGAAATCATTAACTCAGATTCTACCCATGTTAAAATATTTCATTAGTCTTACTTTGGTGCTGAGTATGGTTACGGTGTTTGCCCAGGGTAACCCTATAGATACACAACCCAAGGATACGATAGTTTATCAGCAATCATACGGAATTAGAGTAGGGTTAGACCTTAGTAGAATAATCATATCTTCCTTGGACGACAACTATACGGGTATGGAACTTGTTGCAGATTATCGACTTACACAAGACCTTTACTTAGCGGCCGAATTGGGTAATGAGGATAAAACTAAGCAGGAAGACCTCTACGAATTCAATACTTCTGGAAGTTATATTAAGGTTGGGATAGACAGGAACACCTATGCCAATTGGTATGGAGAGCGAAACCTTATTTTCTACGGAGGGCGCTTAGGGTTTAGTACGTTTAGCAACACGATAAATAACTACCAAATATTTGACACTAATCGGTATTGGAACCCCGAAGACTTTGCCATGGGATCTGAAACGCCAGAAGAATTTAGTGGGCGCAGCGCATCTTGGATCGAAGCTATTTTAGGCACTAAAGTAGAATTATTGCACAACGTATATTTAGGGGCGAGCATACGCTTAGGGTTTCTTTTTACCGATGCTAATGAAGGGCGGTTTCCTATCTTGTATGTCCCAGGCTTCAACAAAGTGACATGGGACAGTAAATTTGGAATAGGCTACAACTACTCTATTTCTTATTTCTTACCCTTGTACAAGAAGAAAAACAAGGTTAAGAAAGTAACCAAAGAAATGGTAGAGGAATAAACTATACTTCTTTAGGGGATTTCATAAAAATCCATTTCATCATCAATTTCTCATTACCTGCCTCACGGACTATAGCAAATTTAGGGGCTAATACCGTTGCAAATATAGCAGCACCTATCGCTAAATACAAACGGGACACCTCTATAAAATAACCAACCCCAAACCTAAAGATTAAGAACAGTACTGCAAATCCTAAAAAATTAAAAAATAATGCCTTATGCTGTAGTTTCATAATTACGACTCCTTGTTGTATTTCGCTTTTTTGCTACCCTCGTACATGACGTACTGCACCAGTCTAGATTCTAGATGACTATTAAATACTTTTATTTTTCTTGAAGGTCTGAGACCAACAAACTTTAAAGCCTGTAAATTGGAGGTAATGAACCAAGCATTAGTTCCTGGATAGGACTGTTTCAGCGTATCGCCAATATCCGAATAAAATTCTTCAACATCAAAATCAGAATCTAAATCGGACCGGTCCAGGCGTTCCCCGTATGGCGGATTAAAACACATATGCAACAGCCCCTCATTTTGTTTTTCAGTCTTAAAAAAATTCTCTCTTTTTAGGGTAATATACTCGTCTAAGTTAGCATTTTCTATATTTTCCTGTGCTTTTCGTATGGCGGAAGGAGCTTTATCAAAACCAGTTATCTTATGATGAAATTCTCTCGTCTTCTTGAGGCTAGAATCTACTATCTTCTCATATAGCTCTTCATCAAAATCGGGCCACTTTTCAAAAGCGAATCCCTTCCTATTTATATTTGCTGGTATATTACAGGCAATCATAGCTGCTTCTGTAAGCATGGTTCCACTCCCGCACATAGGGTCAAGAAAATCACACTGTCCATCCCAACCACTTAATAGCAATAGCCCCGCGGCCAATACCTCGTTGATTGGGGCAATATTGGTAGATATCCGATACCCTCTGTGGTGCAGCGAACTTCCAGAACTGTCCAAAGAAACATTACAGGTATTATTATGTATGTGAATATTAATTCTTAAATCAGGGTGCTTTACATCAACGTTAGGTCGGTCACCGTCAGTTTCCCTGAACTTATCTACAATAGCATCTTTTGTCTTCTGAGACACATACAAAGAATGGGTGAATTCTTCAGAATTAACGGTAGAGTCAATGGCAAATGTATCTTCTATAGACAGATATTCTGTCCAGTCCATCCGATAGATTTTTCGATATAAGTCTTTTTCGTCCCGTACCTGAAAAGAATTGATGGGTTTAATGACCTTAATTGCAGTTCTCAAACACAGATTAGCCTTATACATAAAACCCGTATCGCCTTCAAACGCAACGTTCCTTGTACCCTCTATAACATTACTTGCTCCTAGGTTTCTTAGTTCCTTTGCTAGTATTTCCTCAAAGCCAAAAAGCGTTTTGGCTACCATTTTAAAATTATTCCCCAT
>JBLHNI010000307.1:0-3680 GCA_047650615.1 Maribacter sp. | reverse complement strand
AAATTTGGCCTGTACCTACAGGTAAAATAATAGACAATCCTAATTTTGCATATAGAGGTTCCATGTTGGACGTTGCACGGCATTTCTTTAGCGTAGAAGACGTGAAGAAATATATTGATATTCTAGCCTACTATAAGATCAACGTGCTACACTTACATCTATCCGACGACCAAGGATGGAGAATAGAAATTAAATCATGGCCAAAACTTACCACGATTGGTGGCAGCACGGAAGTGGGTGGAGAAGCTGGTGGCTTTTATACCCAAGAGGATTATAAGGAGATTATACGCTATGCGGCAGAACGTTTTATGACAGTGGTACCAGAAATTGATATGCCTGGTCATACCAATGCGGCATCAGTTGCTTATCCTTTTTTAAACGGAAATGGAAAAAAGCTTAAATTATACGAAGGAACACAGGTTGGCTTTAGCACATTTGATACTAGAAAGGATACGGTATATGCTTTTGTAGATGATGTGGTACGAGAAATATCAGAAATTACCCCTGGCCCCTATTTCCATATAGGCGGCGATGAAAGCCATGTAACCAAAAAGAAAGATTATATCTACTTTGTAAACAAGGTAGAAAAAATTGTACAAAAATACGGCAAGCGCATGATCGGTTGGGACGAAGTTGCCATCGCTGACATAGATTCAACCTCCATATCTCAATGGTGGAGCAGTGAGGAGAATGCTAAAAAAGCTGTTAAAAAAGGCATGCAAGTCATTGTATCACCTGCTAAAAAAGCGTATTTAGATATGCAGTACGATACCCTATCGGAATATGGACTGCATTGGGCAGCCTACATACCTGTTGATACCGCATACATTTGGACACCGGAAGGCTATGGCGGTATTCCAAAGGAAAACATATTGGGTATCGAAGCTCCTTTATGGTCAGAAACGATAAGCAATATAGATGAACTAGAATATCTAGCCTTTCCTAGAGTGATAGGGTATTCCGAACTAAGTTGGAGCTCTCCAGAAAACAGGGATTGGGAGAATTATAAAATTCGTTTAGCAAACCAGGCTCCGTTTTTGGAACGAATGGACGTAAAATACTATCCGTCGCCATTAATAGATTGGAAGAAAAGTAAATACAGCTACGAAACGATTGAGAAGGATTGAGAACGATTCAGGTTAGACAATTTATAAAAAAGCCTCGATAGTTATGACTATCGAGGCTTTTTTACAACATATTTTTTTATTATTCTTCCTCTGAAGAAAGGTCTTCTTCATTTTCGGAAAAATCTGCGATCCCTTTATCTACCAGTATATTATACCAGTTTATAATTTTCTTAATATCACTAGCATATACCCTATCTTCATCGTAATTGGGAAGTACCTCAAAAAAGTACTCTTCCAATTTAATCTTATCCTCTTTATGGCTTATAGAAGTTTTACCACCCTTTTCCTTTACCTGCATCTTTAAGAACACCTCTCTCAAAGGAAGCTCTTCATCCAAAGTATAAATCGCTATTTCAGAAAGCACGCTAACGTTACTTTTTAGCCCAACGCTAATTTTTTTTCCGTCTATCAAAGACGCTGCAACAAATCCAGATCTGGTTTGTGTAATTAACTCGTACAATCCTGGTTTTCCAGCAACCGATAGTATTTTCTCCAACCCCATAGGCTTTTTTTTAAAATTTAAAAGGACAAATATTATATTTTTAAACTAAATACAAGCAGAAATTAACGACCTTTTTTCATATTTGGGAATCGCATTCGATAATCCACGTTTATTTTCCCCTTGGATATGTTGGACAATCTTCCCTTTATCAGTCTTTTTTTTAAAGAAGACAATTTATCTGTAAACAATATTCCTTCTATATGATCATATTCATGCTGTATGACACGCGCTAGAAGTCCGTCAAAGGTTTGTTCAAGCTTTTTGAAATTCTCATCAAAATAGGTCATCTGTATCGTATCCTTTCTGCTCACATCTTCGCGGACGTCAGGTATACTTAAGCAGCCTTCATTAAACACCCATTCCTCACCCGTTTCTTCTTCTATATAGGCATTTATAAATACTTGTTTAAAGCCTTCCAATTGTTTTTGTTCCTCCTCGGTAAGGTCTTCGTCATCTGCAAACGGCGAGGTATCCACCAAAAACAAACGTATTGGCAATCCTATTTGTGGGGCAGCTAATCCTACTCCGCTTGCATTGTACATCGTCTCCCACATATTAGCAATCAACTCCTTAAGTTTTGGATATTCCTTGTCTATGTCGTCTCCTACTTTCCTCAAAACGGTATCACCGTAGGCTATAATCGGTAAAATCATTGTTATTGTTTAAATCGTGTTCTTAAAATTGCGCCACTATTTAACCAGTGGACTACATCAAAATATAAAAAAGTAAGTTTAAATCTCTTCTTTCCGTTGGGTATCTTGTTCGTTATGTTTCGTTTACTAGTAAAAAATTTCATGTGATTTACAACGGTTCCTTCTGGTAAATCATAAAATGCAAAGGAAACAATATTTTTAAAAGGAAGTTCATGAAAACTTGTTAAATCCTCGGTATTGATGCGCCTACGATCGCAAACCATAAAAAAATAATTATCCTTATCCGTATTTTCTAGCATTCTTGCTTTTCTACGGTTCCATTTTCCTAGTGCCTCCTCTTCTGTTTCATAATGTTGAAAATGAATTTCTACATCATTTAAAAGACCAATAGGATAATTATTCTTGGACTCCGGGTATTTGGACACCGTTATAAAATCCAAATCTAGCTTCATATAGTCATCAAAATTCGCAAGCAATTTCATATAGCACGGGCCAAACAAAAACAATCCTACAAAGGGTGTATTGTATGGCTTTTGTAAATATTGATATACCTGCCCTCCCCAGCAGTTTCTGCTTATAATAACAAAATCTGTATTCGTAAGTTTTTTAATGTCCCTAGCCGCAAAAAAAGATTTAAAATACTGTCGTGCTTTTCTTTTGAACAAAATTTCAAAATCAATTAGGGCGTCCATACTATTTTCTTTCTAAATATGACTGTAATATTAAGGTGGCACTAATCTCGTCTACTAAGGCCTTATCTCTTCTTTGCTTCTTTTTTAAACCACTATCCAACATACTCTGAAATGCCATTTTAGAAGTAAAACGTTCATCTTGTCTTTCTATAGCAACAGTTGGAAAATGTTTAGCAAGCTCTACCAAAAAAGGAGTTATATATTGTTCAGATTCAGAAGGTGTATTGTTCATTTGTTTGGGTTCACCAATCACAAACACATCAACGTTTTCTTCGTTTAAATAATTTTTTAAAAAAACTACTAAGTCCTTCGTAAGTACTGTGGTTAATCCTGAGGCAATTAGTCGTAACTCATCTGTTACGGCTATTCCCGTTCGTTTTTCCCCATAATCCAAAGCCAATACTCTTCCCAAAATAAATTTTTATCAAAAGTAACGGATAATTTGTGATATGTGAATGTACCAATAGTGAATTACTTTGCTTCGACCTATATTTGAACAAATTTTGGAATAAAATGACGGAATTAAGGAATATCATAGAGCAGGCTTGGGAAAATAGAGAATTACTAGCACAGGACAAAACTCAAGAGACAATACGAGAAGTTATAAATCTGATAGACTTGGGTAAACTTCGCTGTGCGGAACCTACTGCAACAGGCTGGCAAATAAACGAATGGGTAAAAAAAGCCGTAGTGCTCTATTTTCCTA
>JBLHNI010000306.1:0-3716 GCA_047650615.1 Maribacter sp. | reverse complement strand
AAAAATGTTCTTTTTATCTTTCTTGTTCGCAAATCACAAATTGTATCTGCTAATGTGGGCTGTTTCTGTAATTTCATACCTTTAAAGTAATACATAATGCCTTAAATAACAACTGTTTGCAATAAAATATAAAGCTATTTTAAACAGATTTTACCGTGCAACGGTCTTAATTTGTAATTTTTAGGCATGAAAAAAATACTAGTACTGCTACTGGTTGCCAGTTGTACCCAACCCAAGTAAACGTTTGGATAGGTATAGCAATGTGCCAAAGGGGTTTTAACTATTTCAATATCTTTCAGAAAATGGCGTTTTACAAGCATAATCGTGCCATAAATAGCGCCAATTCATGATGCTTAAAAAGAAAAATCCCCTTAACTATCTAATAATAAGATATTTAAGAGGTTTTATCAGTGACCGCGAAGGGATTCAAACCCCCAACCCTCAGAGCCGAAATCTGATGCGCTATTCAGTTGCGCCACGCGGCCGTTAATTCAATATTCAAAAATAGAATTTCTTCTTGCGATAGTATTGCTTTACGACAATTTATTTTTAACAATATTAGAAATAGTTTTTCCATCAGCCTTACCTGCCAATTCCTTTGACACCATGCCCATAACCTTACCCATATCTTTCATCCCAGATGCTCCTGTTGCTGTTATGGCCTGGATGACTACTTTCTCTATTTCGGCATCAGTTAACTGCTCTGGTAAAAACTGTTCTAGCACGGCAATTTGTGCCAATTCAGGATTCGCCAAATCTTCTCTTCCTTGCTCACTAAATATGGTAGCACTATCCTTGCGTTGTTTTACCAGCTTATGCACAAGTTTTACTTCATCATCTTCAGAAAGCGCTCCATCTCCACTAGTTTGAGCCAACAATAGCGCTGATTTAATGGCACGTAACGATTCCAAAGCTACAGTATTCTTAGCTTTCATCGCCGTTTTTATTTGATCCATTACCTGCTGTTGCAATCCCATAATAGCCTGTTTTAAGAAGAAGTGAAGATAAAAAATAAACCCGAAAACAAGTCTTGTTTTCGGGTTTAAAACTTATGATTTAAGGAAAATCTAGTCTACATTATCATGTAAGAAAGAGTTATTTGATCGCAGCTGAATATCATTATTGCTATCATCACTTAAACTAGTCCTAGAAATTTTTTGCTCTCTAGCATTTTCATTCAAATCAACCCCCTGTCTTTTGTATGCAGGTTGCTTTTCAAATTCATCTATATTGTTTACACTATTTTTAAACTTATAGTTAAAGTCCTTCAATTTCCTCCTTCTTTCATCAGCTCTTTCCTTTAACAATTCCTCGATAGGCGTCTCCATCGGGTCCATTTGGTCATCTGGCCGAGCTATAGGAGCTTTAGGAGTAAGCATTTTTCTTTCAAAAACCAACTCATCCTCCACTATCTTAGGTTCAAATTCCTCCGCTTTTGATTTTGCTCCCGTAAGTTTGTTTTCTAGTTGCATATAGTCATCTAGACTGTATCTTGTTTCGCCCTTATTATTATACTCCAAGACTGGGATAATTTCAACGCTATCATTTACGTCCATATCCTTAACTTCATCATTAAGGTCGAACATAATAACATTTTTATTTTCCTCTTCATCGGTGACCAACGGCAACTCAAAGCCCATTGCAAATTGATCCTCTTTATCTTCTGCTTTCAACTCCTCTGCCTGAACCACCTCTATCTCACGCAGCGCATCCGAAGATTCTATGATTACAAAATCTTCCTCCGAAACATTTTTAGCTACTACCTCTTCATAAAAAATATTAAAATTTTTGATATAGTTTGTAGTAGGTATTAAATCGAAATCTCCATGGTCAACCAATTCATAACGGGTTTGTGGTGTTTCGTCCACTTTGTTCTCCGCTACAACATGTACCGTTTTATTGGAGGACATAAGCTCCATTTCCGCTTTCTGTCCCTCCTCCAGATTATGGATTATTTTTTTTGACTCAGTGTTTACAATATCGTCCTGCTGTTCTATGTTAAATCCCGTAGCGATAACTGTAACAGCGATGGCCTCCCCTAATCCGTCGTCCTCACCAACACCCATAATGATGTTCGCACCATGCCCTGCTTCAATTTGAATGTGGTCATTGATTTCACCAATTTCATCAATAGTAATTTCCTGAGCACCTGAAACGATTAGCAACAATACATTTTTAGCCCCCTGGATTTTATTATCGTTTAACAAAGGCGAATCCAAGGCCTTCATAATGGCTTCGTTTGCCCTAGCAGAACCCGAAGCAATTGCGGAGCCCATGATGGCCGTACCACTATTAGAAAGTACGGTTTTAGCATCGCGTAAATCTATATTCTGTGTGTAGTGGTGTGTTATTACCTCGGCAATACCTCTTGCCGCCGTAGCCAACACTTCGTCTGCTTTTGAGAACCCAGCCTTAAAACCAAGATTACCATATACCTCTCTTAGCTTGTTGTTGTTAATTACGATTAAGGAATCTACATTATTTCTAAGCTTCTCTATACCTTTTTGAGCTTGATCACAACGCATTTTCCCTTCGAAATTAAAGGGCATGGTTACGATCCCAACCGTAAGTACATCCATTTCTTTTGCAAACTTTGCGATAACGGGAGCAGCACCAGTTCCTGTTCCCCCACCCATACCCGCAGTAATGAATATCATCTTGGTTGTATTGTCCAACATCTGTTTGATGTCCTCCATGCTCTCCATCGCAGCTTGCTCTCCAACTTCAGGGTTGGCACCAGCGCCCAATCCTTCTGTTAACGAAACCCCCAATTGAATCTTATACGGAACGGGACTGTTGTCCAAAGCCTGTGAATCTGTATTACAAATAACGAAATCTACTCCGTTAATTCCGGCCTGGAACATGTGATTAATGGCATTACTACCTCCTCCTCCTACGCCAATGACCTTGATTACATTGCTTTTATTCTTTGGAAGATCAAAAGAGATATTGTCAAATTCGCTGCTGTTACTCATATTGTTTTTATTACTGGTTATGATATGCTTTATGCTATGGTTGTTCTACTCTGCGTTGTCTAAAAATTCCTTTAACTTTTCGGACCATTTATCAAACACTGATTTACGTTCCTTTCTTCTTTCTTCGTTGACGTGAAGCTCCTCCACTCGTTCTTCTTCATCCGTTACTATATCCGTTTCTGGAGCTGAAGTAGCCTCGGCCTGCATTTTGGATTGATTCTTCACTGCATTCATTAACAGACCTACCGCCGTGGCATATAAAGGACTTGCTATCTCGGCGTCAGAATCACCTGCCAAATGCTCATTCGGATATCCTATTCTGGTATCCATTCCTGTAATGTACTCTACCAATTGCTTTAAATGCTTTAACTGGCTTCCCCCACCAGTAAGAACAATGCCCGCAATTAGTTTTTTCTTTTGTTCGTCATGGCCGTAGTTCTTGATTTCTACGTACACCTGCTCAATAATCTCTACAACCCTAGCATGTATGATTTTTGAGAGGTTTTTTAAAGAAATCTCCTTGGGCTCCCTTCCTCTTAGACCCTGTATGGAAACAATCTCATTCTCTTTGTTTTCCCCTGGCCATGCAGAACCAAACTTCATTTTTAATAACTCAGCCTGCTTCTCTATGATAGAACAGCCTTCCTTGATATCTTCGGTGATTATACCGCCACCAAAAGGGATGACCGCAGTGTGTCTTATAATACCATCTTTAAAAATGGCTAAATCGGTAGTACCTCC
>JBLHNI010000305.1:0-3735 GCA_047650615.1 Maribacter sp. | reverse complement strand
ATAGTTTTGTAAGAGCCAAGAAGTACCAAAATAAAGGAACCAGAAATTCCGGGCAGTACCATGGCACAAATCGCTAATGCTCCTGAAAAGAATAAGAAAGGTAGGCTATCCGTATTTGCGGAGGGTGGCAGGGTTGTAATATAAAATGCAACTACGGTTCCTAATGTGAATAAAACTAGGGATAGGACATTCCATTTGGTTATGGCCTTTGCTACGAAAATGACACTGGCCAAAACAAGACCAAAGAAAAAGGCCCATATTGGTATCGGGTGAAATTCTAGGAGCCATGTAATTAGTTTAGAAGAAGATAGGATACTTATCATCATGCCTACGAATAATACTAAAAGAAAGCTCCCATTTAGTTTTTTCCAAAACGCTATAAAACCTTCATTTTTAAGGGTTTTAAAGGTGGAAAGGTTCACGTTGTTTATAGATGAAATAAATTCTTCGTAAATACCGGTAACAAAAGCTATTGTGCCTCCGGAAACACCTGGCACCAATTCTGCAATACCCATAGCCATTCCTTTAAGGGTAATAGAAAGATACTGTAAATACGTTCGCTTCTCCATAAATAATTATAACTGGGGTTTAGGCTTTTTTTGAATCGGTCACTATCGTTTGTAACCATACGGAATTCCCAAACTGAGGGAATTGGTTTTGGAAGAGATGTATCTTTTTAGTCTTTTTGTCCAATCTAAGTGCATCCAACAACGTAATTCTTGCGTTGATACGATCACCTGATAAAAGAAGGAATCCAACACTCATGTAAAGAATTTTTAAGTTTTTTGGATAAAACTCTTTTCCTTGTTTAAGAATTTGCAATGCACCATCAAGGTCACCATTCTTTTGGGCTACTTCTGCCCATTTTAGCCAAGTATCCAATTCGTAGTTCCCTAGATCAACGGCTTGTTTAAATGCGAAATAGGCTTGGTCAAAATCTTTAAGCCCTACTTGTATTTTGGCACATTTTTTCCAATATAGTGAGTTGCCACTATCTATATTCAAGGCTTTATTGATGTAGAAAAGCGATTTTTCGTAATTTTTTATTCTGAAATAGTAATTTGTAATGGCCAACCAGCCTTTGTCCAACATGGGGTCCTCGTGCACAGTTTGATAGAAATAGTACTTGGCCATCTCACTATTATTTAACTTTTGATAGCATTTGCCAATCCTTAGAAAAGTGTGGGATGCAGGGTCTTCGATAGATATGGTTGTCTGGTAGTTTTCTATGGCTTCTGTATATTGCCCTAGTTTCTCAAGGACTTTGCCTTTTTCAAAATAGGCACCTATAAACGTATCATCGGATATAATGGCGAAGTCAAATGCCGCCAGTGCTTCCGAATACATTTCCTTATTGTAGTATTGTTTACCTAGCTGATGCCATGCAACTTCACAATAGGGGTTATGTTCTAAGTATTCGTTGAGATAAACTATAGCGCCATCAAAATCCTCTAAATATTCGAAACAGTAAATTACGTTATACAGCGATGAATAATCTTGCTCATCAAATTCCACGCATTTCATAAAACTTTGTCTGGCCATTTTAAATTCGTCCATAAATAGGTACTCCATACCTAAAAGCGAGTAAATGTCTATGGAGTCCGAAGAGAGTTCCAATGCCTGTTGTAAAAGATCAACGGCCCCTTCATGGTTGTCCTTTTTAGAATAGATATTGGCGCGTTGTATATAAATTTCTTCGTTGTTGGCGTCCAATACTTGTAGTTCGTTCAATAGCTTTTCTGCGTCCAATAGATTATTTTCAAATACCATTACTTCTACTTGTAACAGTTTTAACTCAATAGAATCGGGGTGTTGTTGTAACCCAATTTTAATGCCTTTTTTTGCTAAGGAGGTTTTGCCGTTGTTCAGATAATGGTGTATAATGTACTCAAAGTCTTCGGCATCAAAGAAATAGACATCGTCTGTCTTTAACATCGATTCGAACTTGGTAATGGGTCGGTCAGGTCTTTCGCTAGATTCTAACGCCATAGAAACTTTTTGGTTCAACTATTAAAATAAAAGTAAGCCTTTGAGGTTGTTATTGGAGATGGACTAGCCCTATATTATTAACAAATTAATTAACAGGGTATTGTTGTGGGCTATTTAAAATAGAAAGTATTACACTACATCCTTTTTTAATCTCGCTTTTTGATATGGTTAGGGGAGGAGATATGCGTACTGCCTTGGGTTCGAATAAAAGCCAAAATAGGATGAGTTTGTTTTCTTTTGCGCTAAGGACTAATTCGTTCGCTTTTTCCCCATTTTCCATAATCAGGGCAAGCATCAGTCCTTTTCCTCTTATTTCCTTTATGGACGGATGAACCAGTAGTGTTCTGAAGAGTTTTTCTTTTTCCAAGGTTTCTTGAATCAAATTTGTTTGTAACAACTCGTTCAAAGTAGCTAAGCAGGCGGCGGCTATTACCGGGTTACCACCAAACGTAGTAATATGTCCTAATTTAGGATTGGCTTGAAGGGATTGCATAAGCTCCCTGCTTGCTGTAAAGGCACCAACAGGCAGCCCAGAAGCCATGCCTTTGCCCATAACCAGGATATCTGGAATACAGTTAAAGTGTTCAAAAGCAAAGAGTTTTCCTGTGCGACCGAAGCCTGGCTGTATCTCGTCTAATACCAACAATGCGCCCACTTGAGTGCAGCGTTGTCTTACTTTTTCTAGATACTGATTCTTTGGAAGTATAAAACCTGCACCTCCTTGAATGGTTTCCAAAACAACACAGGCCGTTTTTTCGGTAATACGCTCTATTTCTGCTTCTATATTAAAATGGATAAAGGCAACATCAGGTATCAATGGCCGGAAAGAACCTTTGCGTTCTTCGTAGCCCATAAGACTCAGACTTCCCATAGTATTTCCGTGATAGGCATGGTGTGCTGCAATAATTTCGGTTCTTCCTGTGTATCTTCTCGCTAACTTTATGGCGCCTTCTATAGCTTCTGTTCCTGAGTTTACGAGGTAGGTGGAGTTTAATTGGGTAGGGAGGCTCTTTGCCAAACGTTTGGCATAATCTACCGCTGGCCCTTGTTCGTATTCCCCATACACCATTACATGCATATATTTGGCGGCTTGTTCTTGTACGGCAGCCACAATATTTGGGTGGCAATGTCCTAATCCACAAGCGGATACTCCAGCAACGAAATCCAGATGTGCGTTTCCTTCCGTATCGTAAATATAACTGCCCTGCGCGTGGGATACTTTTAATCCCAATGGATGCGGAGTAATTTGGGCTTGATATTTTAAAAAATCCGAAGTCATAGCTACTTAACTTTTTTAGGTTTTCTTTTTTCTTTTGGATCTGTGGCTTTAGTATTACTGTTATTTACAGGATCTGTTGCCTTGTTATTTCTTTCATATTCCTCTGCATCTATATCTATGGGGTTGTCCAGACCTCTAATCACCACCAGTTCAATGTTATTATCGTCCTCATCAAAAATATCGTCCTTGGTAAGAATACGTTCATCACCGTACCAAACAAACCCTTTTAGAATTCTACTGTTTTCTGGAAGGTCTTTTTCCGGAAACATATCACCATCGGGTTCGGTGAAAAAAGTAAGCTCGTCTACATCATTATTCTCCATAGTGATACGAATCTTGCTACAGATGGTCTTGTTTATGCCAATAAGCTCGTCGTCGTCATTGTACATGTAGTAAATAACCTCGGTGTTTTTGATCAGGTCTATTATTTTAAGCTCGTTTTCTATGAATTTACCGAATAAATCTTT
>JBLHNI010000304.1:0-3851 GCA_047650615.1 Maribacter sp. | reverse complement strand
TCAAAACAGGCTGTGGCCTATCGTGAGGTTTCTTTGTTATTGAGAAGACCTCCGGGACGTGAGGCATACCCTGGGGACGTTTTCTATCTACACTCTAGATTATTGGAGCGTGCTGCAAAGGTCATTAACAATGATGCTATTGCTAAGGACATGAACGATTTGCCAGATGTTTTAAAACCAATGGTAAAAGGGGGAGGTTCGTTAACGGCTTTACCAATTATTGAAACTCAGGCAGGTGATGTATCGGCCTATATTCCAACCAACGTAATTTCTATTACGGATGGTCAGATTTTCTTGGAGCAAGATTTATTCAACCAAGGAGTTCGTCCTGCAATTAACGTAGGTATCTCGGTATCTCGTGTTGGGGGTAACGCGCAAATCAAGTCCATGAAGAAAGTGGCAGGTACACTTAAACTGGATCAAGCACAGTTCCGTGAATTGGAAGCTTTTGCCAAGTTTGGTTCCGATTTGGATGCTGCTACGCTAAACGTAATTGAAAAAGGACGTAGAAACGTGGAAATATTAAAACAAGCGCAGAACGATCCATTTACGGTAGAAGATCAGGTAGCAATTATCTACGCAGGTTCTAAGAACTTGTTAAGAGATGTTCCTGTGGAGAAAATAAAGGAATTTGAAAGAGATTATATCGAATTTTTAAATGCAAAGCATAGAGGAATTTTAGATACACTTAAATCAGGAAAGCTAACGGACGAGGTTATGGATACCTTAACGTCGGTTTGTAAAGAGCTTTCATCTAAATACGTAGACTAAAAGATAGTAGATGGTTAAAAGTATGAGGTAAAAATCGCTTTATACTTTTAACAAATCACGCAATACTGATAGAAAATGGCCAATTTAAAGGAAATACGGAACAGAATAGCATCGGTATCATCAACGATGCAGATTACCAGCGCCATGAAAATGGTTTCTGCTGCTAAGTTAAAGAAGGCCCAAGATGCAATCACAGCAATGAGGCCTTATGCCGATAAGCTGACAGAATTACTACAGGGACTTAGTGCTAGTATGGATTCGGATTCCGGAAGTAAGTATGCCGATAATAGAACGGTAAACAACGTATTAATCGTTGCCATTACCTCAAACAGAGGCTTGTGTGGTGCTTTCAATACCAATATCCTAAAGCAGAGTACGAATTTAGCGGATACTGTTTATGCGGATAAGCAAGTAGATTTTATTGCCGTTGGAAAAAAGGCAAACGATTTTTTAGTAAAAAAGTATGCGGTTCTTTCGAATCATAGTTCAGTTTACGAAGACCTTACTTTTGATAACGTCGCGGAGATAGCCGAGGATTTAATGGAGCAGTTTACAAATGGTTCCTACGATAAAATTGAAATTGTGTATAACAGGTTCAAGAACGCAGCTACACAAATCGTAATGACGGAGCAGTTTTTACCTATTGTTCCAATGGTAGGGGACGAAAATACAAGCGCAGATTATACGTTTGAGCCCTCTAAATTGGAAATTATAGAGCAGTTGATCCCCAAATCTTTGAAAACGCAATTGTACAAGGGTATCAGGGATTCGTTTGCAAGTGAGCATGGTGCGCGGATGACAGCGATGCATAAAGCTACGGATAATGCTACTGAGCTTAGAGATGAATTGAAATTAACATATAACAAAGCAAGACAAGCTGCTATTACCAATGAGATTTTAGAAATCGTTGGCGGTGCTGAAGCATTAAATAACTAAGATTTCATACTGATTTCGGTCGAAGGACCATACTAGTAAAAGTTTATAATCAACTAAAAACCTCACAAAACGTGAGGTTTTTTTATGGATAAAATTGATAGGATAGCTCATTTTTATCCGATTTTTGTAATCCCATGAAAGCCAAGAAAACTGCCTTACTTTTTATTTTCATTACCATTCTTGTTGATGTTATCGGTATTGGAATTATACTACCCATAATACCGGAGCTTATCATGGAGCTAACCGGGGAAGGAACCCACATGGCTGTTATTTATGCTATGTGGTTGACAACGGCCTTCGCTGGGATGCAGTTCTTGTTTTCTCCAGTCTTAGGAGAGATATCGGATCGATTTGGTAGGCGACCCATTCTGTTGATAGCGCTTTTAGGATTAAGTATAGATTACCTTATCCATGCATGGGCACCTACGATAACATGGTTGTTCATAGGCAGGTTTTTGGCAGGTATTACGGGAGCAAGTTTTACTGTTGCTTCTGCGTACATAGCTGATATTAGTACCAAGAAAGAAAAGGCAAAGAACTTTGGACTCATAGGTGCCGCATTCGGCTTAGGATTTATCATAGGCCCCGGTATTGGCGGTTTTTTCGGAGAAATTGATATTAGATTACCTTTTTACATAGCTGCCGGACTCACCTTAACCAACTTTCTATTCGGTTGCTTCTTTGTACCGGAGTCCTTGGCGGTTGAGAATAGACGGCCTATCAATTTGGTTAAAATGATTCCGGGGGTTTCCCTGGTTAGTCTTAGAAATTACAAAGGTGTTCTTCTACTTATTTCCGCATTCTTTTTGGCGAAATTGGCTGGGCAAGCCTTACCGTCCACATGGTCCTACTATGGTATAGAACGTTATGATTGGAGTCCTAGGGATATTGGTATTTCTTTAATGGTCGTTGGCCTTTTCATTGCCATAGCTCAAGGGTTTTTGGTAGGGGTAGCAGTGAAAAAGTTCGGACGTAAAACAGTCGTTATTTCTGGATTTTTGCTTTGGACGGTTGGGATGTTTCTTTTTTCCTTAGCCGAAGAGCCTTGGATGTTATACGCCTTTCTTATCCCTTATGCATTGGGTGGTGTTGCCGGTCCAACCGTGCAAGGCGTTATTTCAAATCAGGTTTCTGAAAAGGAGCAGGGGAATCTACAGGGAGCTATTACGGGTTTGGTAAGTGTTACGGCTATTTTAGGTCAATTGACATTCTCACCGGTGTTCTATTATTTTATCCGTCCAGAAGGTGATATATACTTTCCGGGAGCACCCTATGCACTAGCATCTATTTTCCTCCTTGTGGCGCTTGTTTTGGCTTCCTTGGCCATGAGTAAGATGGCTCCCTCCGATGAGGAGGACGAATTATCTTCAGAGATTTCGCCAAAGTAAGGGCTAGCTTTTAGGCTTTCAAACGGGTCTTTTACGAAAAAATGCAACTTTTTTTAAATCAGATGTAACATTTGACAATAAATGTATCTAAAAGGAAAATCCTAAATACAGATACAATGAAAGCACTAAAAATCATCCACCTCGTTTTAATTCTTATGACCTCCATTTGCGCAAACGCGCAAGACTACCCTTTTGAAGTATTGATAAAAGGCAGCGGACAAGCTATTTTATTTTTCCCAGGTTTTACATGTACTGGTGATGTTTGGGAAGATTCCGTTACCGAACTTTCTAAAAATTATGAGTGTCATGTCTTTACTTTTGCGGGTTTTGGCGATGTAACCCCTGTAGAAAAGCCTTGGTTTCCAAAAATAAAAATGGGAGTAGAAGCCTATGTAAAAGAACAAAACCTAAAAAATCCAATAATTGTTGGACATAGTTTGGGTGGCACTTTGGGTCTTTGGTTGGCTACGGAAAGAGAACAACCGTTCTCGCAACTAATAGTAGTAGATGCATTACCTTCCACTGGAGCACTCATGATGCCGAATTTTAATAGCGAAGCGCTTGTATACGAAAGTCCGTGGAACAAACAAATGTTGGCTATGGATAATGCATCCTTTGCTGTTATGGCTGCTCAAATGGCTACTGGAATGTCGATGACTAAAGAAAAACAAGGACAAATTAAAGATTGGATACTTCAAGCCGATAGAGAAACCTATGTGTACGGCTATACAGACCTATTAAAGCTTGATTTAAGAG
>JBLHNI010000303.1:0-3856 GCA_047650615.1 Maribacter sp. | reverse complement strand
CTTTTTTTGAATGAAAACGGAATCGGCTACTTTTTCCTTTGGGATATTGTTCACACGGATAGAACTATCCTTGTTGATTAATATCATAGGTGTAGACGTATTGTTTTGAAAAACACGAAGATGAAGGTTTCCTAACTCTATGTTTTCCGAGGATTGTAAAAATTCTGACTGCGCCGTAGCCCATATCTCCATTTTAAGTCGCTCCTCTTCTTTAAAGGTTTTGAAAAAGCTATTGGTATTCCAAAGAATAAGGCTAACCAAGATAAAGGACCCGATAAGAAGAAAAATGTTAGAAGTCTTGCTTTTAGGGTTAAATCTCATCCAATTGTTTTCTGTTATTAAAGATAACCTAAATTGTAAATAATTGTTGTGTTGTATTACAGTGTGTTAGTTTTATTACCGCTCCATTTTATGTACTTTTGAAATTCTATTGTATAAAAGAGCGTTTAAGATGGAATTAGAAGGAAAAGTAAAATTAGTTGGAGAGACCAAAACTTTTGGTAACAACGGATTTAGAAAAAGAGAATTGGTCATTACTACAGATGAGCAATACCCGCAGCATATTTTGGTAGAGTTTGTACAGGACAAATGTGACCTGTTGAATAGTTGCGGTGTTGGGCAAGATGTAAAAGTAGGTATTAACGTAAGGGGACGAGAATGGACCAACCCACAAGGAGAGGTGAAGTATTTCAACTCTATTCAAGGATGGCGCATAGAAACCGCTCAACAACAAGCTCCTACAGCCGGTATGCCTCCTGTTCCTCCTATGGAAGCATTTGAGCCTGCAGATAATTTAAACGAGGAAGATCACGACGACCTTCCCTTTTAAAAAAATATAGCCACTAAAAACAAATTTGTTTATAGCGGTTTTTGTTTTATTTGGAACTTGTTTGGCTTAAAACGTTGAACAAGTTTTTTGTTTTTTAGCTTTTGGTTAATTTGTAAATTAGAACATTGTGAAAGAAGGAAAGCAGCATAAATCTATCGCGTTTTTGTCAGACAGCTTGGTATTCCCTGATGTAGCGCAGGCAAATAGAGAAGGTCTATTGGCTGTTGGCGGAGATCTTTCCCCAGAAAGACTTCTAATGGCTTACAAAAATGGTATTTTTCCTTGGTTTAATGAAGATTCGCTGATTCTTTGGTGGAGTCCAGATCCACGAATGGTACTGTTTCCAGAGCATATAAAGGTTTCTAAAAGTATGCGTAAAGTACTGCGAGACCAAACGTTTAGATTAACTCAGAATACTTGTTTTGAAAGGGTGATGGAATACTGTGCTACTGTAAAACGGGAACAACAAGAAGGCACATGGATTACCAAGGAAATGAGAGATGCATATTTGAACCTTCATGAGAGGGGAATTGCCAAATCTTATGAAGTATGGGAAGATGAGACATTGGTAGGGGGCTTATACGGAGTGGATTTAGGGACAATTTTTACTGGCGAGAGCATGTTTGGTTTAAAGACCAATGCATCTAAGTACGCATTTATAAAGCTAGCACAAGACCTAAAGGAAAAAAATTACCAACTTATCGATTGCCAATTCTACACGGATCATTTGGCTAGTTTGGGAGCAATGGAAATCCCTAGAAGGGAGTTTGTTCAGTTCTTAAAGGGACAAGACAATACTTGTGAGTAGAAAAAAAACGTGCTCCGTGCCCTGCGTATAGTTCTCCGTGCGGTACTCCGCCCCAATTTGAAGTTTTGTGTTCTGGTCTAGCAACCATCCTAGGTTGGCAGTTAATCGTTGGTCGTATTCCGGCACTGTTGCTTTGGCAACGCTTAGTAATGCTTCGGTAGATACTACGATGTAGGATTCGCCTACATCAAGTTCTTCGCCCTGCAGAGGAAAATCGAGTGCAAAACGATACCTAAATCTGTGAATGGTAGAACTTTTTGTAATACGTTGCTCAGATCTAAAGCGATTTCCCAAGCGCAAGCCTCTAGTGCTTTTGGTTACATTATACTGTTGTACAAATCGTAGTTCATTTTCCTTTGTTCTTTCAAAAATGTCTCTAAAACGATATTGTACTCCAAGCCCAAAACTCTTATCAGTTCCAATTTTAAGATTGGAGAAATGTACCACATCCAGTTGCCTTACGGCAAACTGTGTTTGGTCTTCCTTAAGAATATAGCTTCGTTTTGCGAGTGAAAAATTATGAGCGTAGTTGGGTGTTACTTTGTAATTTATTCCTACATCTGGTTGCCAGTATCCCGTTAGGTTATCCTGTGCTTCAAGGACAGAGGAAGTACATAGAAAGAACAGCAAAAATAGATAGCTATGTTTAATAAAGGACATGGTCATAGTTTGGTGGTAACTGTTTTCTTCTGTTTATAAAGTTACCTTGGGCATCAAAAAGAATTTCGTATTCCAAATAGTTTCTATTTTCTTTGCCTGATACAATAATCTCATAATTCAAGCTAGGTATTAGTAGATTTTGAAACGCATTCCTTAGGGTCTTTTGTAATTTTTCTTCCGCAGATGCTAGGTATTGTTGCTGTATTTTTTTTACACGATGTTTACTGAACGCTTTGTTAAGATAAGTTGTTATATTTGACAGTACATCCGAAGGAATGTCTAAAGATTCAATCGTTATTTCAATATCCTCAAGCGCACCATCTACATCAAATTCCATGCTGTACCAAAGCCTCTCTTTTTTGAATTTTGCTTCATAACTACTTTTAGTACTATCAGTTTCCTTATAAAATTTTAAGCGTTTTACATTTTTTACATGCGTATCAAGAAGATTTTTTGCCGTTGTCGGAAACTGGCCTTTTCTTATGCGGAATTCGCGTTCGTATTTGTTTTGAGCAAAAGAAAAACAGGTACATAAAACCAAAATAAGGGGTATGAAAATTTTAAAGGCTATCGGCATCTGTTATGGGTTTTATACTTCGTCATATCGAAAACAATTTGTTTCGTGGTCATTTACCATTCCCGTAGCTTGCATATGTGCATAGATGACAGTACTTCCTACAAATTTGAATCCTCGTTTTTTCAGGTCTTTACTTAAAGCATCGGATAATAGGGTATTAGCGGGTGCTTCTTTATAGTTTTTGACACTATTTTTTATCGGTTTGTGGTGTACGAAAGCCCAGATATAATTACTGAAACTTCCATGTTCTTTTTGCACTTCTATAAACGCTTTTGCATTCGAAATGCTTGCCATTACCTTTAAACGATTCCTTATAATTCCTGAATCTTGTAGTAAGCTGTCAATTTTGGATTGTTGATATAGCGCAATCATTTTGTAATCAAAATTATCGAATGCTGCCCTGAAATTTTCTCTTTTTTTGAGTACGGTAATCCAACTGAGTCCGGCTTGAAAAGTTTCCAAAATCAAAAATTCAAAAAGGGTGTCATCATTTTTTACAGGAACACCCCATTCTTCATCATGATACTTTTCATAAAGCGCATTGCCTTTGCACCATCCACATTTATTCTTTAACATAAGATATGATTAACCTACTAAAGATAAGAAAATAGCTTAGAATGTTTGTACAATATACAGGTAAAGGGGCATTCCAATGGTTATATTAAAAGGGAATGTAATAGCTAGTGCCATAGGTAAGTATAGGCTAGGATTAGCAGTAGGAGCGGCTAAACGCATGGCGGCGGGTACAGCAATATATGATGCGCTCGCTGCTAAAATTGCAAACAAAAACCGATTTCCAATACTATCAGTAAATGCCGAACTAACAATTGCAACAGTTATTCCATTAATCAATGGAATAACGATAGCGAACAAAAATGCAAACCATCCTTTTTTAAGGAAATCGGCCAATTTTTTACCACTAGTTATTCCCATATCAAGTAGAAAAACAGCTAAAAACCCTTTAAAAATATCAGTAGTAAAA
>JBLHNI010000302.1:0-3858 GCA_047650615.1 Maribacter sp. | reverse complement strand
ATCGCTTTTATTTTACCAGCTAGTATAGAGTCTTTCTTTAGTCTGGCTTCATTTTTAACGCTGGTAGTGTCCTTTGGTTCTAAAGGCATAAAAAGACCAGTTCTAGCGTTTATATTTTTGGAGAAGGCCCGTACAATCCTATAATTATCTTTTTTTATGGAATCTATATCCAAGATAAGCCTAGAGATATTTTTCATTTTGGCCGTACTGATGTCGCGCTCTTCATCCAAATCTACATTATTAAATTCCGACAAATCAATATTCATGATATAGGTATCAAAATTAACCTGTGCGAATGGAAATTTTAGTTTGTTCTTGTTGTTTTTGCTCGTTACGTCTTTGTAATAATGCCCGTCTTGAAGAATTAATTGCAGTATATCTGAATTTTTATCGCTCTTTAATTCCCCAGTTTTTGATTTTATTACCGTGGTATTGACGTTGTTCACCCCTTTTTCATGGATAATTACATTTCGTAGAAAGCGATCGTTATCACCGTATTTTTCATCAACCTTAATATTCATATCCGCGCCTTCAAAATCGCTAAATACACCTTCAGCTACGGCAACTGCCGGTTTTACCTTTGCGATATTTCGTCTAAGGTTAAATATTTTTCGTTGAGAGAGCGGAATAACATTATTAGCAAAAAAGAAAGTAACACCGCCTAGTATAGTTACAAAGATGATTAAGCTTACCATGGCACGCTGCAAGGAAATTCCAGAAGCTTTCATGGCAGCAAACTCATAGTTTTCTGCCAATGTTCCAAAGGTGAGTATAGAGGAAAGTAGTACGGTTAAGGGAAGTACTTTTTCTGTAAGGTCTGGTATTAAATAAAAAAGGAACTTACCAATAATGAATATATCAAGGCCTTTTCCAGCCAAGTCGTCTATAAAAAGCCAAATCGTTTGAAATATGAAAATGAACATCAATATTATAAACGAGCTGACAAAATTAAAAACGAACCTTGATAGTATATACCGGTCTAGAATTCTCAATTGTTCTAATTTCTAATGATGTAGTAGTCCTTATCTTCGTACTTTGCCGCATCAAAAGTAAATAAGGTTTTTGATAATGGTTGATTCGTTTTAAAAGAATTAACAGTAATAGTAGTTTTAGTCCCGTTTTTACCTGTTTCAATAAGCTTATAGATATGTTTTGTTTCGCTATCTATGCCTAATAACCTAGACTTTATTTCGGTATCTGAATCGATAGGGATTAGTTTTACGTACTGGATTTTTCTTCCTTGTATGTTTTGCAATATGTCCATCGCATAATTGTGTCCAGTTCTATAAAACGTAAGCATTTTTGAAGGTGACATGGAATTTTCATCTTCAGATAAATCTTCTATGGTCACTTCTTCATTTTCAGGTACGATGGTATAGACTTTTCTACCGTCATACAATTGCTGTGATCCCAGATAGTTAAAAATATACTTTTCTCCAGCTAAGGTAACATCGCCGCGTGTTTCTTGATTAATACCCGCTTCTGTGTTGTTTAGGTCAAATTTAAAGTCCACAAAGATATTATCATAGCTTTTGACCTTGGCATATACCTCGTCCAATAAAGCTTTTGCCTTTGTGGAGTTTTGTGCATGGGAAATGCTAACAACTAATAAAAACGCAAATACTATTCCTAATTTTTTCATCAATCTAAATCTATTTTTCTAACTATAAATACTTAAAGCTACTATGCTACCTTTTGTATTATTTTTGCTTTGGCAAATGTCATCTCCCCTGGGATGCTTATTCACTATCTAATAATAGTTGAAGCGCTACGAGGTCTGGAACCAATACTTGCCTTGCCTTACTGCCTTCGAAGGGGCCAACTATGCCAGCTGCTTCCAGCTGATCAACTATACGGCCTGCGCGATTGTAACCAAGCTTCAATTTTCTTTGTATCAAAGAAGCAGAGCCCTGCTGTGCAATCACAATGACTTCTGCTGCTTCACGAAACTTCGCGTCCCGTTCGGAAATATTATTATCAACACTCGTGCCAGAATCTTCGCCTACATATTCCGGTAGTTCATATGCTTCTGGATAAGCGCGCTGGCTACCTATATATTCGGTAATTTTAGCTACTTCTGGCGTGTCAACGAAGGCGCATTGTATGCGTGTAACTTCGTTACCTTGGGTAAATAGCATATCCCCACGTCCTATAAGTTGGTCCGCACCTTGGGCATCAAGAATAGTTCTAGAATCTATTTTTGAAGTTACCCTAAATGCCAATCGTGCTGGGAAGTTGGCTTTTATAATCCCTGTAATTACATTTACTGATGGCCGTTGTGTTGCAATTATCAAGTGAATGCCTATGGCCCGGGCGAGTTGTGCGAGTCTGGCAACTGGAGTTTCCACTTCTTTTCCAGCAGTCATAATCAAATCTGCAAACTCATCGATAACTAAAACGATATAAGGTAGGAACTTATGTCCGTCATTCGGATTCAATTTTCTAGCCTTAAATTTTGTATTGTATTCCTTTAAATTACGTACCATGGCCAATTTTAGTAACTCATAGCGATTGTCCATCTCAATACAGAGTGAATTAAGAGTGTGAATCACTTTTGTATTGTCCGTAATAATGGCCTCTGCCGAATCTGGTAGTTTGGCGAGGAAATGACGTTCTATCTTATTGTACAAAGTAAGTTCTACCTTTTTTGGATCTACCAAAATAAACTTAACCTCTGCAGGATGTTTTTTATACAAGAGCGAAGTTAATACGGCATTTAACCCAACAGACTTACCTTGTCCAGTAGCACCAGCCATAAGTAAGTGTGGCATTTTGGCTAAATCTACCACAAAGGTTTCGTTGCTAATTGTCTTTCCAAAGGCAATAGGCAGTTCCATCTCGGCGTTTTGAAACTTTTTGGAGGCTATTACAGAACGCATAGAAACGATACTGGCATTTTTATTAGGTACCTCTATACCAATGGTACCCTTCCCTGGTATTGGAGCAATAATCCGTATTCCTAATGCGGCTAGTGATAGTGCAATGTCGTCTTCTAAGTTTTTTATTTTGGAAATACGAACCCCTGCTTCTGGGACAATTTCGTATAAGGTTACCGTTGGACCTATGGTCGCTTTGATTTGGGCAATACCAATTTTATAATTTTTTAAGGTATCAACAATTTTGTCTTTGTTTTCTTCAAGCTCTTCTTGGTTTATGGTAATGCCGCCCGTTACCCCGTGTGGGTCCAAGAGTTCTATGGTCGGAAATTTGTAGTTGCCTAATTCTAATGTGGGGTCAAATTCTCCAAAATCGTCTACTAGTTTATTTGCGAGTACATCTAACTCTTCCTGCTCTTCCACAACGTGCTCCACTTCCATATTTAAGGTTGGCTCCTCTTCTTCTGATTCTGTGGGAATCGTAATTTCAAAATCATTAGCAATGGGTTCTTTTTCTAAATGTGGAATTTCTGCTTTATGGGTATAGGTGTCAATAATTACAAGTTCCTCGTCCAAGCCAAGGGGTAGCACATCTTCCGTTGTAGACTTTGTTTTGCGTGATGACTTAAATTCTGACGATAAGGCTTCCTGTTTTGATTTAAAAAATGATGCAACACCTTCTGGCGTAAGTTTAAATAAGCGCACGGTTATAAAAACAAGACCAAAAACCAAGAGTAGGAGTACGCCAATTTTTCCAGCATAATCCTGTAGGAAATCATTTATTTCATATCCTATCAAACCTCCCAAAAGCGGACTTTCTGTAGCAAAAAAACCAAAAGTGACGGAAATCCATATAATGAATATAAATCCCCATATCCATTTTTTAAGGAGCCCCTTCTTATCCAAGCCCAAAAACATGTAGATACCGCTTAAACAAAGCAAAATAGGAAAAATCAAAGCTGAAATCCCAAAGCCTTTATAA
>JBLHNI010000301.1:0-3883 GCA_047650615.1 Maribacter sp. | reverse complement strand
TTTCAAGGTCATTGAAACCCTCGCAGCTTACTAAAATTACGAAGTAAAAAGAGCTAAAACAGGGGGTGCTTTTTCTTTCATGTATATTCTAAAATTAGGTTATCTAAATACGGCGTTTGGAAATACTACTTGACTCTCAAATCCATCTACTCCAACAGTAGAAACGCCAAAGAAATAGTTATCTATGACAATTCCTTTTAAGGTAAACTCGGTCACATTGCCTACATATCTACTATTGTCCCACGTTGGGGAGGTGGTGTCTCGCCAATAAATTTTATAGCCGGTTGCACCATCTACTTTACTCCATTTAAATTTGGCCGAGGGTTCTACAATACCGCCAATTTCTACTTTATTGGGCGCCGGTGGTGCCCATGCCAAGGATGCCATATTAATAGCATTGACGGCTGTTAATTTGGCTGCATAGTCAAAATCTACATGTTTAAGGACATCGCCATAGACAATGCCATCTTCCACTCGAATATCTTGGTGTTGTTGCGTGTAATTTTCGTGTGCTTCCATAATACGGATACCTGCAAAGCCGGCATCGTTAAATGGCCTGTGGTGTCCTCCACGCCCAAAGCGGTCCAAACGGTAAATCATCATGGGATTCATGTCCGGCATGTAGGTTTTGGTCGTTTTGTGCACGTATCGGGCTAATTGTCTAGAAATACCATCCACTTCACCCCCGTAAAAGCGTCTGGCATTGCGTTCTTTTTCAGTTTCTGTTGGAGGTACGGGTTCGGAGAAAATTCTAAAATCAGTGCTGCTGGTAATGCCGTCAACCCCGGTTATATTTCCAATCATATCATTATTGAAAATCCCAATGATTTCCCAGCCTTGTTCTTTGGCATAGGCAGCAACACCACCACCACCAAAAAGACCTTGCTCTTCTCCAGAAAGTCCCATGTAGATAATACTATTCTCAAACGTGTATTTGGATAAGACTCGCGCGGCCTCTATCGCTCCAGCCATTCCGCTAGCATTGTCGTTAGCACCAGGTGAATCGTCCGTATAATTCGTAGGGTCGCTCACACGAGAATCGATATCCCCACTCATAATGATAAAGCGATTAGGGTATGTACTGCCCCGCTGAATCGCCAAAACATTCACGACTTCCACATCTTTTATAATACGTGGGTTCGCTCCTTTTTTGACCAAATCTTTTTGGTATATAACGTCCAAACAATTGTTACAGGCTGCAGCTATCTTTTCAAATTGTGATTTTATCCACCGTCTTGCAGCACCTATGCCACGAGTTTGGGACACCGTGTCGCTCAGCGTGTGTCTAGTTCCAAAATTGGCTAATTTAGTAATATCATTTTCTATACGTTCCGAAGAGACCGCGTCGATAATATCATAAATGCGTTGGTCAGTTTGCCCAGTCATGGGAAGAACAGAAAGTACTAAAACGACTAGTAGTATTTTTTTCATTTTCTTTTTTATTTAATAGTACAATGTATTAAAATTAATCGTTTTTATGACTGGACAACTGCCATAATCCGAATAGTGGACCTAGTGCCAAAACAAGGAAGGTATATTGGGGTAATATCGCCTGATTAAATGTAGCCAATAGTTGAATGCTCCCAATCGTAATGGCAAATCCTATGCAGTTGACTAAGGTTAACCCTGTACCTTTTAATTGAGCCGGTGTTGCGGTTGCTACGAGGTTGGAAAACTGCGGGGAATCTGCCGTTACCGCCATACCCCACAAACACCATCCGCCTAAAAAAAGAAGGGTGTTTGATTGAAAAAAAAGTGGAGAAACAAGACAGCATATTCCTGAAACTAAAAGGGCTGTAAACGCTACGCGCTTACTGCCGTACCGTTGTGAAAGTAATCCGCCAAGGGCGCAGGAAATGGCTCCTAGGGTAATTACGATACCTGTCCATAACGGAACGGAAATCGCTGCACCCGATAGGCTGTTATAGCTCTGAATTGCAAAAGGCGTAAAAGCCCAAAAGGCATAGAGTTCCCACATATGCCCAAAATATCCAAACGCGGCCTTTCTAAAATTAGGTATCTTAAAAAGTCCAAAACCTGCCGATAGCTGTAAGTGCGAACTTTTTTTTCTAAAGGGCCCATTGGGTACTAAAAAGAATAGAAAAGCCCCGCCCAGCAATGTTAGTATGGAAGTGGCACCAATAATGATATTTGGATTCTCATTCAAATTTATCCCCTTTAATACAAAAGGGAAGGCTGTTCCTAGCACAAGTGCACCTACCAAAAGTCCTAATGCCTTTCCTAAACCTTTTTCATAATAGTCTGCGGCAATTTTCATCCCAACGGGATAAATGCCAGCTAGGAAGAATCCTGTACCAAATCGTGCCAGTACTAAGCCCATAGTAGTTATAACATCAGATAGTAGATAAAGGTTACACGATGCCGCCAGGAGCGCACAAATTAGGAATACTTTTGAAGGGGAGAAGCGATCGGCTAGCATTAATAGTGCAAAAACAAGTGTTCCTGTTATAAAACCAAACTGCACCGAAGAAATTACATACCCTAAGAGTTCTGTTCCAAGACCTGTTTTGGAAATAAGTTCGTCGATGATTGTATTTCCGGCAAACCATGGTGAGGTACAAGCGAATTGCGAAAGGATAATTATTGGAAGTATGTAGGATTTTTGTTTCAATGCTGAAGTTATCGAACAAAGGTAACCTTGGAAATCTTTCCGTTTTCAACCTCGTAAATGGCGACCGCATTAGATATATAACCATTAACGGTTACTTCTTCTTCATCAATTACCGTATTTCCAATTACGATTCTATTCTTTATTTCGGCATGGAGGTCTGGTGTACTCTCGAAATAACTGCCGTATCCTTTTCGCATAGCCGCTACGCCATCTGTTCTAAGGGTATTTGGAAAATTATAAAGCTTAATATCGCTAGCATAAGTCGCTAAAAAACCTTCTATATCTCTAGCATTATAGGCATCCAATTGTTTTTGCACGATGATTTCAGGGTCTGTATCTACTTTTTTGTCTCTAATAAAACGCATACTCTTTATGCGTCCGTCTACCTCATATATCGCTACTTGTAGATTTTGTTTGTCATTAATGCGTACTACTTCTTGGTCTATGACCGTAGCTCCAATAGTGATTCTGTTTGAAACCTTCACTTCTACATTAGGCGTTCTTTCATAAAACTTCTTATAGCCTTCTTTCATTTGTTGTCTGCCCACGGAAATGGTGTCCGAGGGGTAATTGGTAACCAGAACAGTATTCGTATAGCAGTTGACGAAAGCATCTAAATCTCTTGCATTAAAGCTTTCCACTTGTTTTTGGATAATCTTGTCGGGACTGGGTTTTGCTACGATTGCCAATTTTTTACCATTGGGACTTACCGCCATTCGGGACATTTTGTATACTTCCAAGGGTTCAAATTGATGAAATGAATGCCATACACCCGTAGTATCTGCTGGGACTTGTACAATCGCTTTTTCGGTAGTTGCTAGGATTGTATTTTCAGATAACCAAGTTATATCCTCCCTACCGTTCCAAATAAAATTAATTTTTTCTATTGTTCCGTTTATTGGGTTTAAAGACTTTATTTCTAGGGTTTTCTCCTCTTTACTGATAAAACTTATCAGATGTGTATTAGGAATGGTATGCAGAGATCGACCCACATTTTTTTGCACGGTAAAATTTGTTCCTTCTTTTACATTGGCTACTACCAAATCCATCCGGTTTTCTATAAGAACAGTACACACTATAATATGGTCATTATACCACACATGATAGCCTACTTTTAAATCTCTTAGAAGTTCTTTTGATATTCCAGTTCGTAAATCATACTGATACAACCGTTGTAAACCATCCGAGTCTAATCGAATAGCGGATACTGCTTCTTTATTCGGAATTTTTAAGGGAGAGTATTCGCTTCCT
>JBLHNI010000300.1:0-3938 GCA_047650615.1 Maribacter sp. | reverse complement strand
ATAATTGCTGTTTTCCTATCATACCAGATATATTTAAAAGCCTGTTCTTTTGCAAAATAGCTTTGGTCTGGAGTGCCACGGCCTCACCCGAATCAATAATCTTGAGGTCTTCTGGGAGCAATTCTTTCAATAAGGGAACCAAGTATGGGTAATGCGTGCAGCCAAGCACCAAATAGTCTATCCCCTTATCTAGCATGGGCTGTACGTATGTTGTCAAAAGCATCCTAGTTTCATCGGAATTCACCTTACCGCTTTCAATCAGTTCTACTAAACCCTTTCCTTGTTGTTCAATTATCGTGATGTTGCTAGCGTGATTTTGTATGGTGCTATGAAATAACCTACTAGTCAATGTGCCTTTGGTTGCTAAAACACCTACGGTTTTCGACCTAGAGTTAAGCGCTGCAGGCTTTATAGCAGGCTCAATACCGATAAAAGGAACAGAGTAGTTATTTCGCAGATAATCAATAGCGTTTGTTGTAGCCGTATTACAGGCCACTACAATCAATTTGCAGTCCTTGTCCAGTAAGTATTCTGTATTTTTTATTGCGAGCTGAAGAATCTCATCTGCAGATTTTTCACCATAGGGTGCATGCTTACTGTCCGCCAAATAAATACAATGCTCATAAGGCAACAGTTCCTGAATCTTCTTCCATATCGACGTTCCTCCTACCCCCGAATCAAAAATACCTATTGGATGTATGTTCATAGCGCTAGTTACTGCAGTACAACTGAAATAGGTTTTCCTGTGCTTCCGCTAGGAAATGAAATACCCAATAGTGCAGATATGGTCGGGGCTATATCCGAAATTTCAGTACGTTCTACCGTACTTCCTTTTTTTATCCCTTTCCCAAAAAAAACCAACGGTGCATGGGTGTCATAAATTTGGGGTGATCCATGCGTAGAACCTGTTTTCCCATAGCTTATAAATCCTGGTTTCAGCACCAAAAGCACATCTCCAGAACGTTTTTGGTTGTATCCGTTTTGGAGTATATAGGGAATTCCTCTTGTATACTCGTTCTGCCACATTTGGTTTCCTGTGTATACGCGATCTATAAAATCATAACCTAAATATTCCTTTGCTATATCCTCTTGCACCTGCTTTACCTCCAAATCCAAGTTTTTGATAATCTTATGGTCCAAGAAAATTTGGAGGTTGGAAAAATTCTTAACGATGTCCTCGGTACCGTATTTATATTTCAAAAAGTCAGAGAACTTAGTTTTTATGGTGCTGTAATCCACATAACCAGCGGGTATTTTCATATCCTTTAGATATGTTGGCACCTCGACTGCTCCATGGTCGGCACTTAAGAAAACGGTGTATTCATCTTCACCTACTTTTTTATCCAAAGCGGTAAGCAATCGTTCCAAATCGGCATCTAATCGCAAATAGGTGTCTTGTATTTCCTTTGAATTTACCCCGTATTTATGTCCTACGTAGTCTGTACTTGAAAAGCTAATAGCCAGAAAATCAGTATCGTCATCCATTCCCAACTCCTCCTTATCTAAAGCTTCAATGGCAAAATCGGCCGTAATACTGTTTCCGAAAGGCGTGCCTTTTATAATCTCAAAATTTTTATCCTTGTCTAGCAAACTGGTCGTATTATGAGGAAATGTTGGTGCAGACTCGCCTTCCAAAAGCCCTTCATAGGCATTATTATCTGGACCACTTTCGGTATACGTACTTATATCTTTTATGGTTGTCCAAGCTCTTTTGTAGGATTGCGCCGCGCCAGAAGTATTAAAATCGGCTACCCAGGTCGGCAATTCGCTCATGTAATAGGTACTGCTAATCCACTTCCCTTCATCCTTACCATGAAACCAGTAGGCAGCATTCGCCGTATGCCCTCCAGGGATTACGGCTCCCCTGTCTTTTAAAGCGATAGCAATGGTCTTACCTCGCATCTGAGTATGCAATCGTAGTTCGTCCGAAACTGTTGTAACCGTCATGCGGTGGGGCGACATTTGTCCGGCGTCACTTGCAGTACCTACCGAAACGTAACTGTCGTCACCCGCACAATATACCGTCTCATCATTTTCTTTGTCGTACCAATTATTACCAATAATACCATGGGTTGCAGGCGTAGTTCCTGTGTGAACCGATGCATGCCCTGGACCGGTACTTGTTGGCGCATAGTTAAAATGGTTGTTCTTACAGTTGAAGCCTTCGGTAATCATGCGCTTAAAACCACCTTCTCCGTAATGCTTGTAAAAGCGTGTTATGTAGTCATAACGCATCTGATCGACTACAATACCTACCACTAACTTGGGTTTAGCCCTCAAATGGGTATCATCTTCTACCTTCGACTTCTTTTGCCCAGTTAGGGTAAAGACTGAAAAGAGACCAATAAAAACGAAACAACGTGTAATAGTCATACCTATATATTTGTAGGGTAAATGTAAATAAAATCTCCCTTAAAAGATGAAATCAAGGTTAAATCCAGCCCTTTATTGTTACTTTTACATTAAGAAATCTATTTATTACGCATGAACTATTTAGCGTCTATTGGCAGCTATGCCGTTATGGTACAGGAAGTTTTTAAAAAGCCTACCAAATGGCGCATCATGAAATCCTTGATTTTAAAAGAGATTGATGAACTCATTTACGGTTCTCTGGGCATTATAATTTTTATTTCTTTTTTCATAGGAGCAGTGGTTGCCATACAAACAGCACTAAACCTCACGAGCCCCATAATTCCGCGCAACCTTATCGGATTTGCGACACGGCAGTCAGTTATTCTAGAGTTTGCCCCCACTTTTGTATCGGTTATCATGGCAGGAAAAGTAGGCTCTTACATCACATCTAGTATAGGCACCATGCGCGTCACCGAACAGATTGACGCCTTGGAAGTTATGGGCGTAAATTCCTTAAATTACCTTGTATTTCCAAAAATAATAGCTATGCTCTTTTATCCATTTGCCATAGCTATATCCATGTATGTAGGTATTTTTGGTGGGTGGTTTGCCGGTGTTTTTGGCGGATTTCTAACGAGTGCAAATTTTGTTGAGGGATTACAGATGGATTTTGTTCCGTTTCATATCGCCTACGCTTTTATAAAAACATTGATCTTCGCCTTCGTTATTGCGACTATTCCTTCCTATCACGGGTTTTACATGAAAGGGGGCGCACTGGAGGTTGGTAAAGCGAGTACCACATCCTTTGTATGGACCAGTGTGGTCATTATTATATTAAATTATTTGCTAACACAACTCTTGCTAGGCTAATGATAGAAGTAAACGACATACATAAATCATTTGGAGATGCTCATGTGCTAAAAGGCATAAGTACGGTTTTTGAGAACGGAAAAACTAATTTAATTATAGGTCAAAGTGGTTCCGGTAAAACGGTGTTCTTAAAATGTCTTTTAGGCTTATTTTACCCAGAAAAAGGAGATATCGTGTATGACGGAAATAGCTATGCCTCTCTTCCTACTAAGGAAAAAAGAAACCTACGGCAAGAAATGGGTATGGTTTTTCAAGGCAGTGCTCTTTTTGATAGTATGACGGTCGCCGGCAATGTTATGTTTCCTTTAGAAATGTTCACAAATCAACCTAAATCGGAAATGATAGATAGGGTGGATGCGGTTCTTAAAAGGGTAAACTTGATTGATGCACACCATAAATTCCCTTCTGAAATATCTGGTGGGATGCAAAAAAGAGTTGCTATAGCACGCGCCATTGTTATGAATCCTAAATACTTGTTTTGCGATGAGCCAAACTCTGGCCTAGATCCCAAAACCGCTATTTTGATAGATAACCTCATTAAAGAAATTACAGAAGAATATGATATTACCACGGTTATAAATACCCATGATATGAACTCTGTTATGCAAATTGGAGAGAAAATTCTATTTCTAAAAGACGGACTTATGGAATGGGAAGGCACTAAGAATGAAATCTTTAAAACGGATAACCAAGCGGTTACCGATTTTGTGTATTCT
>JBLHNI010000299.1:0-3953 GCA_047650615.1 Maribacter sp. | reverse complement strand
AGCTTTTGTTGTGACTCTTGTGAATATGTTCGCTCATACTCACAAATGTAATTATCATTACGCAACACCCGAGGCAGAGCCTCGGGGAATTCTATTGATTAAATCCAAACATGAAAATAAGTCCTCTATTTTTTATAACATTATCTTATTTCTTATGCTATCCTGTGGTAAGTTTTGCTAAGCAAAAACCGCCACCAAATGTGATTATAATCATGACCGACGACCAAGGTTACGGAGATCTTGGTATCACAGGTAATCCACATGTACGTACACCAAATATTGACGGGTTTGCGACAGAGAGTACACGCTTCAATAACTTTTTCGTATCCCCTGTCTGTGCTCCAACCCGCGCAAGTCTTATGACTGGCCGCTATTCGTTGCGCACAGGCATAAGAGATACGTATAACGGTGGCGCAATAATGGCTTCAACTGAAGTTACCATTGCCGAAATGCTTAAACAAGCAGATTATAAAAGTGGAATTTTTGGTAAATGGCATTTAGGCGATAATTATCCGAGCAGACCAAGCGATCAGGGGTTTGATGAATCGTTGATTCATCTTTCTGGAGGAATGGGGCAAGTTGGTGATATTACCACGTATTTTAAAGGCGATAGAAGTTATTTTGACCCTGTACTTTGGCACAACAATAAAAAAGAGTCCTACACAGGGTATTGCTCGGATATTTTTACGGAGCAGGCTATAAATTTCATAGACAAGAATAAAGATGCGCCCTTTTTTTGCTACCTCGCTTTTAATGCGCCACATACGCCGTTACAGGTTCCCGAAAAGTATTATGAACAATACAAAGGTATTGACCCCGATTCCGGCTTTGAAAATGATTCTAGACCCCGTAAATCAATGACGGAAAAGGATAAGAAAGATGCCAGAAAAGTATATGCCATGGTAACCAACATAGATGACAATGTTGGGAAGCTTCTTAAGAAACTAGATGATCTAAATATTTCAGATAACACCTTGATTATTTTCATGACAGATAATGGCCCACAGCAAACCAGATACGTAGGAGGCATGCGAGGCCGTAAAGGTGATGTGTACCAAGGCGGTGTTCGGGTACCCTTTTATATTAGATATCCTTCGAGGTTTGAAAAGAATACCGATATTGAAACGAGAGCTGCTCATATTGATATATTGCCAACAGTAGCACAAATTTGTAATGTTGAATTGCCTAAGGAAAGGCTCATTGATGGCAAGAGCTTGGTGCCACTTATTATGGGTAAAAAAGAGGATTGGACAAACAGATCATTATTTTTTTATTGGACACGACGTTACCCCGAGCTTTATTATAACATGACCTTATTAAAAGGAAGTTATAAACTGGTAGGTAAAACAGATTATAATGCTCCAATACGAGACTTTGAACTGTTTAATCTAGCCAAAGACCCATACGAACAAGAAAACATTGTCTTAGAGAACGAGATTATTGCAACCAATCTTAAAAAAGAACTAGATGAAATCTATAATGAATTAATAGCTTCAGAAAATCTCATTAATCAGCCGCGGATTGGTATTGGAAGTGCAGTAGAAAACCCAGTTATCTTGAACCGAAATGATGCAGGAGGTCAACGCGGAATTTGGGCCCAAGAAGACGTTTATGGCAAGTGGAACGTTAGTATTTCCGAAGGGTATTATGATATACTATTTAAATTTATAAAACCAGTAAAGGCAAATGGTAGCATGTATTTAGAAGCAAATACCTTGGTTAAACAAATGGTAAATAAAAAAGAGGGCTTGGATACCATTGAGATGAAAAATATATATTTTTCACAAATGGATTGTGATTTAATTCCGTTCTACGCCATAGATTCAAAAAAAATATTCCCTTTTTGGGTTGAAATGAAAAAGCTTGATTGATACTCTGAGGTTAAAGCTTGCCCAGTACTGTCTAAGCGTCCGCTATACTAAGGGAAATATATACTCTTAAAAAAACAAAACAGCTTAGGCCCTCCTTATTAGGAAGGAAACTCTTATTCTATAGACTTTGTCAGAAAAAAAATCTACAAGCAGTATCTCGCACACTGCGAGCACAGCAGCTTCTATGGAGAGGGAGAGCTGCTACTCTTTATGAAAAATACTCTTAATTAATCACAATCTCATCTACAAACAACCAACTATTACCTCCAGGGTTTTGATGCCAAGCAGGATTCTTAAGGATGCTCTTTACCTCTACCCTCACATACTTAGCAGTAGTTGCCGGGAAATCGAGATCAAAAAACTTTAGGGTTATATTAGAAGACGGGTCGGGCTCGCCTAAATCTTTGGTATGCAAGGTCTTAAAGTTTTTTCCATCATTAGAAACCTGTACTCTAAAACCTACCGGAAAGAAAATCCAGCTGCCTGGAGCGGAGAGCGCCCCAACAGAAACAGAGCTAATCTCTTGTACTTTGTCTAGCTCAAAGGTAGCATTGAAATGCGACCCTTCATACCCAAGCCACTTTCCGTCTACAAAATTAGTGGAACCTCGTTTTAAATCGCCCAGCATGACGCCACCCGCACCAGTAAACTTTTCAGCCGGTGCTTTATTTAGTAATATTCCATTGTAATCAATAGTACTTTTCTTAAAATAAGCTAAGGCAGTTTCACTAATACCCCAGCCTTCTTTCGCCGTAACTGCTTTAAGGTTCGTGGTATTGGAAATTATAATTGGTGTGGAATATTTGACTGAAGTTGTATCTGGCTCGCTACCATCCAAGGTATAATAAATAGCCGTGTCATCAAAAGGGTAGCTTATTTCAACGGTAACAGTATCTTTTATAAAGTAATTGTCCGCCACAATGGTAGGGGGTAATAGCTCCGTAGCACTGAACATATCCATATCTATGCTATGGATGGTAGTACTAGGGTTTAAAGCCGCATAATCCCTCATAGCTTTCTCGGTGATTTCGGTCCGCCAGAGGTATAAATCCGTTAGTTTTGACAGGGCTTTAATATCTTCCAAAGCTGCGTCAGTAATTGAAGTTCCATACAGGTTTAAGGATTCTAAATTATCTAATTTTGCTACTTCTCGCAATCCCTTGTCTGTTATAGCTGTATTTTGCAACTGTAATTTCGTTAAATTTTCAAACACATCAAGGCTTGAAACCAAGGTGTCGTTAAAATTTGAATTTCCTAAATTGAGTTCCACAATGTTTTCGGAATAGGCATCTAGTGCATCAATAGATGCTTCGCTCAATGCTGTTTTATTTGCCAAATGGACTATATACAATGGACTACCCTCCTTCAGCGGATAGATAGAAATTCCCGTAGCAGCTACTTCGGCCAACCATTCAGCGGAAGCTGGCGCTAAGGATTTAGCCAACAAGGCTCTGGTAGAAGTATCGGCTTCCAAGTCGTTTAAATAGGCTTGTATTTTTTTATTTCGGTACAAATCTGCCGTTTTGCACTCAAAGCAGTTTTTGTTTTCCATCCACCAATTCAATAATGCAATTTCGTTGGGTGTTAATTGAACTTTTCCCTTGGGCGGCATATGTTCCTCATCTTCTAAAGGTAAGGCCACACGATGCGCCATTAAGGGCTTCCCTAGGTCTAAAACAGAATCCAAAGGATTTCCAGTATCCCCTCCAGTAAGAAGTGCCATCTGAGATGTCATTAACAAGTTCCCTTCTGCCTTCTTAGTATTATGACAGCTCACACATTTAGCATCCAGAATGGGCCGCACAATATCCCGGTATACGATAGCCTCGTCTATATTCTCGATACTCTTTTTACCTGAGGAGCTAGCTTTGGTTAAAAAGTCTTCCCCGTGCGTCATACTTCCACCCCAATGCCCGGCCAAAACCAACATAATATTTACTGCGATAAATAATGGAAAATACAATTTGGCTAGAAGTGGTTTTTTAGTTTCTTTGGCAAAGAAAATAACTATGGATACTAGCGTAAGTGAAATTGCCATCCATTTATGTCTAAAGAGCAACTCTTCATCATAGGCGCCGTTTT
>JBLHNI010000298.1:0-4054 GCA_047650615.1 Maribacter sp. | reverse complement strand
ATAAAGCAACAAAATAAGAAGTTTAGTTATCCTAGTGATAAATATTTCCAAATAAACAGCCTAAGCTTATTTCTTTTTATTCGTCTCCGCCTGTTCCATTACCTCGCGCATTTTTTTCTGGAATTTATTTTCTTTTTTAGGCTTCTTTTTATTCTCCTGTATCTGTGCATGTATTTTATCATTATCCAAGATAAAATTCTTGATGACTAACATAATACCAATCGTAATCATATTGGATACAAAATAATACAAACTTAAACCACTCGCGTAGTTGTTAAAGAAGAACAACATCATAAAAGGCATTAAGTACATGATGAATTTCATGTTGGGCATACCCGGCTGTGTTGGCATATTTTGCCCTGTGGTCATCATCATATAAAAGAAAATAGCTATGGAAGCTAATATGGGGAAAAGACTAACATGATCACCGTAATAAGGAATGGTGAAAGGTAATTCTAATACCGTATCAAAAGAAGATAAATCATCTGCCCACAAGAAAGGTTTTTGACGTAATGCAAAAGAAGTCGGAAAAAACATAAACAAAGCATAGAAAATAGGCATTTGTAGAAACGCCGGTACACAACCGCTCATGGGACTCACCCCTGCTTTACCATACAGCTTCATCGTTTCTTGCTGCTTTTTCATAGCGTTGTCCTTGAACTTGTCGCCCAGCTCCGTAATCTCTGGTTTTAACACCTTCATCTTTGCTTGTGACAAATAGGACTTATAGGTTACGGGAGACATGGCCAAACGCACCAAAATCGTCATGATAATAATAGCGATTCCGGCAGGTAACATGCCACCCAAAAAGGAATAAAATGGGGTAAATACATATCGATTGATCCAACCAAAAATTCCCCAACCAAAGGGGATGGAATCAACAAGACCTAAATCCTCATATTTTGAAAGCACCTCTATATCCGTTGGCCCAAAATACCAATTCATATTTTTAGTAAGCTCCCCTCCTTTTACCTCTAAAGGTAAAATAGAAGCATATTCTTTTGTAAAGCCAAAGGTTTTACTTTCTTCTTCAACCAAGTTTCTAGAAGTAAGACTCCCCGTTTTAAATGGCTCGTCGGTAGCTAAAATAGTACTGAAAAAATGCTGCCGGTAAGAAATCCATTTGATATTTTCTTCCAACTCTTCATCGTCACTTCCTTCAGAAAGCTTACTTAGCTTATCGTCCTCATGATTGTATGTTAACCTCGTATATCTATTCTCATAAACAATACTTTTAGAATGTCTAATAGCCTTTAAACTCCAATCCAAGGCAACTGGTTTACTATCAGAAATCACCCTATCCAAGCCTTGACTCCGAATTGTAAAATCGACCAAATAATCATCTGGTTTTATTTCATATCGGTATTCTAAATACTGATTGTTAGCCGTCTTTGCTTTTAAAGAAAGTACTTGATTGTTTCCAGAGCTAGTCATCGAAGGTTCAAAGTATAAATCCTTGGTATTCAAAACACGATTGTCCGCAGTAGAAAAAGAAAGTCCAAAAGAGGAATTTCCATCTTTAATCAAATACACGGGAATAGAATCATAAGTCACAAAATTCTTCATTTTGGCCTCTACGATGTGTCCTCCTTTATTACTTATCTCCAAATACAGCACTTCATTTTCCAAGACTGTAGTACCGGCAGTAGGCACTGTATATCCAAACGCTCCTATCTGGCTTTTGTAACTGGCTACAGCTGTTGAGTCCGTCACATCCAGTACAGGTGTTTCGTTTTGCCCTGGCGCTACTGTCGTTGTCTCTGCAGCTACTTTGGAGGCATCAAGCTGCTCCTGTTGTGCTTCTTTCGCTGCTATCTCCTCCGGTGTTGGTCGGTTTTGATAAAACATAAAGATGAGTATTCCAAAAATCAGTACAAAACCAATTATAGATTTGACATCCATTTTCTTTTCTTCCATCTAAAAAAAATATCTCGTTAATTAAGGTAATCTTCCGGTTTCTGCTCTAAAACCTATTTTCGTAAACACAAATATATGCCCAAATACGGAGTATATGCCATAGTGGCATTAGTTTATGCCTTTTTGTGCTCCAAGGCTGCTTGAACAAAAGCAACGAACAAAGGATGTGGATTTGCAACAGTACTCTTGTATTCTGGGTGGTACTGCACGCCTATAAACCAAGGATGTTCCTTTAGCTCCACAATTTCCACCAAGTTGGTTGCGCTATTAATCCCTGAAGCTATTAGCCCTGCGTTTGCCAGTTGTTCCTTATACGTATTGTTAAACTCGTACCTATGGCGGTGGCGCTCCTTAATTTCAGTTGCTCCGCCATACACTTTCTTAACCAAGCTATTTGCTATCAACTCACAGTCCCAAGCTCCTAAACGCATGGTACCTCCTTTATTGGTTATCGTCTTTTGCTCCTCCATTAAACTAATGACAGGGTTAGCGGTGTTCTCATCCATTTCTGTAGAACTCGCGTCCTCCAAACCAAGAACGTTTCTGGCGTATTCTATGACCGCCATTTGCATCCCTAAGCAAATACCTAAAAAGGGAATTCCTGCTTCCCTTGCATGACGTACGGCTTGTATCTTACCTTCTATCCCACGCTCCCCAAAACCCGGAGCTACCAGAATACCGTCCAAACCTTTAAGTTTAGCTTGGTAATTTTGGTCATTTATGTATTCTGAATGTATAGATTGTACTTTCACCTTTACCTCGTTACGCGCACCAGCATGGATAAAAGATTCTAAAATAGATTTATAGGAATCTTGTAATTCAACATATTTACCCACCAAGCCAATAGTAACTTCGCCTTTGGGATTTTTATGTCGCTTTAGAAATTCTTTCCATTGGGTTAAATCTGGTTCTACTTCATCGGGAAGGTTCAATTTACTGAGCGTTACAGTATCCAAGCCCTCTTCTTGCATTAATATAGGTACGTCATATATGGTAGACGCATCAATACTTTGTATGACCGCTTCCCTTCTTACATTACAAAAAAGCGCTAGTTTATCCTTAATCTCATCTGAAATTTCATGTTCCGTTCTACAGACTAAAATATCGGCCTTAATACCGCTTTCCATTAAGGTCTTAACGGAATGTTGGGTTGGCTTCGTCTTTAGTTCGCCAGCAGCTGAAAGATAGGGTACCAATGTTAGATGTATAACGATAGCATTGTTATCGCCCATTTCCCATAACATTTGTCGTACCGCTTCTATATAAGGTAAGGATTCAATATCACCAACAGTACCTCCAATCTCGGTAATAACAATATCGTAATCACCACTGTTGCCCAAAAGCTGAACGCGTTCCTTAATCTCGTTGGTAATATGCGGTACAACCTGTACCGTTTTACCAAGGAACTCGCCCCGTCGTTCCTTATCTATAACACTTTGGTAAATTCTACCCGTGGTTACATTATTGGATTGAGACGTATTTACGTTAAGAAAACGCTCGTAATGGCCAAGATCTAAATCGGTCTCAGCACCATCATCCGTAACATAACACTCGCCGTGTTCGTATGGATTAAGAGTACCAGGGTCTATGTTAATATAGGGGTCTAATTTTTGAATTGTAGTTCGATATCCTCGGGCCTGCAATAGTTTCGCTAAAGAGGCCGCAATGATTCCTTTTCCAAGAGATGAAGTAACTCCTCCCGTAACGAAGATGTATTTGGTCTGTGGCATGTTTATTTTCTGTGTTACGGGACACAAAGTTACAAATTGACTTTAGAACTTACTTGATTTCCTTAGGAAAATCTTTTTGAATTCTTTTAACCAATGATTCCAACTCGTTTATCTTGATTTCTAATACAGATTTTAGCATTTCTCCTAATTTCCCAGTTGGGAATCCCTTTTGACTAAACCATATTAAATAAGGTTCGGGCAAATCTATCAGGTACCACCCCTTGTACTTACCAAAAGGCATTTTATAATGCGCCAGCTCAATTAAAGCGCGTCTATCAGGTTTTAATTCCATTTTTTAAATCTAAAAAAATTATATTTAGAATTGATTAAAATACTAAACTATGCAAAGACGTAAATTTTTAGGTACTACCGATGCTGCCTCCGTTGGACTCTTAGCTACTAGTACG
>JBLHNI010000297.1:0-4067 GCA_047650615.1 Maribacter sp. | reverse complement strand
TTTGTACTACCGTTTCTGACGGGGAGCTTATTGCCATTGTGGTTTCTGCTAGAGGAAACGCGACCGACCAGCTGGAGACAATATTGGAAAACGCGGCCAAGTGCAAGGATTACCTTGTAGATTTTGAAGCCTTTGAGAAATACCAACAGCATACCTATGGTAATGTAGACCTTTCGAAGGAATTTAAAGGTTTGGCCAAGTTGTTTGAGGGGGTATCGCTCTTGGGAGATTACAGTGCTAAAATCAAGGATGAGGTGCTGGCATACGGAGAGCTAATTTCGGGGAAATTGGTCACTAAATTATTAATAGGAAAAGGAGTGAAGGCTAGTTTCATAGATTCGCGTACTTTTTTGATTACGGATGCAAGCTTTGGAGATGCCAAAGTGTTGGAAAAACCATCCAGAGAAAATCTGATCAATATAATTGCAGGGTTGCCAGGGGATACTGTTCCTGTAATTACAGGATTTATAGCGGCCACAGCCAATGGTCAAACGACCACCTTGGGAAGAAACGGAAGTAATTATTCCGCAGCGCTATTTGCTAACTTTTTAGATGCCGAAGAATTACAAAATTACACCCATGTTGATGGTATTTTTACGGCGAATCCGGATTATGTAAAAGAGGCAAAACGGCTGTCACATCTGTCCTATGCTGAAGCCAATGAACTTGCTAATTTTGGCGCAACCATATTACATGCCAAGACTATTATCCCGCTCATCGAAAAAAATATTCCCTTACGTATTTTAAATACCTACAACTATGATAGTGAAGGAACGCTGATAAGTGCTAAATCTAGTAAGGAAGGAATCAAGAGTTTATCGGTCATAGAAGATATGGCTCTGGTCAATTTGGAGGGTAGGGGGCTCTTGGGTAAAGTAGGTATCGATGCCCGCATTTTTAAGACCTTGGAATCCAATAATATTAGTGTTAGTATTATTTCCCAAGGCTCATCGGAACGTGGTATTGGACTTGTAGTAAAACAAGATAAAGCGCAAAAAGCTAAGAAAGCACTGGAACAGGAATTTGCCGGAGATTTTCAATCCAAAGATATTAATATGATAAAAGTAGTGGCCGAAGTTTCGGTCATTTCCATTGTGGGTCAGGACTTGAGTACCTTTCACAAACCTTACAATGCGCTTATCAAAAATCAGATAACGCCTCTTTTATTTAACAATACGGTGTCTGGTAAGAATGTAAGTTTAGTAGTCAATAAACAGGATTTAATCAAAGCCTTGAACGTCATGCACGGACAAATCTTCGGGTTTAGTAAAAAAGTAAATCTCGCTATTTTTGGCCACGGCAATGTGGGTGGAACGCTGATAGACCAAATTTTAAAATCGACCAAAACCATAGCCAAAAGAAAGCATATCGACTTACGGGTCTTTGCCATTGCTAATTCCAAAAAGGTGGTCTTGAATGCCGACGGCGTTTCTAAGAATTGGAAATCTGAACTTAGAACTAAAGGGCAACCTTACCGTAAACAGGATATTTTTGATTTTGCAAAAACACATCATTTAGAAAACCTTATTGCTATCGATAATACAGCAAGTAAAGATTTTGTAGCCCATTATTTCGATTTTGTAGAGAACGGTTTTGATATGGTGTCTTCCAATAAGATTGCCAATACGTTGGGGTTTGATTACTATCAACTGTTACGGGAAGAATTAGCCAAACACCAAAAACAATACCTGTATGAAACCAATGTAGGGGCAGGACTCCCTTTAATAGATACGATAAAATTATTGCATTTATCTGGAGAGAACATTACCCGAATTAATGGGGTGTTTTCTGGCTCTTTGAGTTATATTTTTAATATGTTTTCTGAGGTGGATGCGCCTTTTTCCTCCATCCTTAAAGATGCCATGCAACGGGGTTACACGGAACCCGACCCAAGGGAAGATTTATCTGGAAACGATGTAGGCCGCAAACTATTGATTTTGGCTCGTGAGCTCGACTTAAGTAATGAGTTTTCTGAAATTAACATCGATAATCTGATACCAGAAAGTTTACAAACGGTGGAGACCAAATTCTTCATGGATAACTTGGCCGTTTTGGATGAGAAATTCAATCAAATCAAAAATAATCAGAAACCGAATCATGTACTGCGTTATGTGGGTGATTTACACGGAAATTTGCAAAAAGAAAAAGGAGTATTAGAAGTAAAATTGGTCTCTGTGCCAAAGACAAGCGCACTGGGTCAAGTAAAAGGTTCCGATTCCATTATCGAAATATACACGGAATCCTACGGCGAAAATCCACTCGTAATTCAAGGTGCCGGAGCCGGTGCCGCTGTTACGGCAAGAGGTGTTTTTGGAGATGTCTTGAGGATTGCGGAGAAAATGTAGTTGGAAGTTTGAAATAGGAGCTTAAAAATATGAAGTTTGAAAAAATATGAAAAATCGATTTGAAACCAACGCCATACGCACTCAGTTAAAACGAACAGAGTACTTGGAACATTCCGTGCCTTTGTACCTTACTTCAAGCTTTGTATTTGAGGATGCAGAGGATATGCGCGCTTCTTTTGCAGAGGAGAAGGAGCGGAATATTTATTCACGCTACTCCAATCCCAATTCGTCTGAATTTATAGAAAAGGTCTGTCAAATGGAGGGTGCTGAGGCTGGTTTCGCTTTTGCAAGTGGTATGGCAGCTGTGTTTTCTACGTTGGCGTCCTTGTTAGATAGTGGTGATCACATGATTTCTGCCCGTAATATATTTGGGTCGACACACTCACTTTTAAATAATTTTTTTCCCAAGTGGAACATTAGTCACAGCTGTTTTAAAATTGAGGATTTAGATACCATAGAAGCATTGATTACGCCCAAGACAAAACTCATTTATGCGGAAACGCCTACGAATCCTGGTGTAGATATACTCGATTTGGAGGCCTTGGGGAAAATTGCCAAAAAACACAAACTCATTTTGGTTATTGATAATTGCTTTGCATCTCCCTATTTGCAGCAACCCATAAAATTTGGAGCCGATTTGGTTATTCATTCCGGAACAAAATTGATGGATGGGCAGGGTAGAGTGCTGGCTGGAATTACAGTTGGTACTACAGAATTGATTGATAAAGTATATCGATTTTCCCGCATTACGGGTCCGGCATTATCGCCTTTTAATGCTTGGGTGCTTTCCAAAAGTTTGGAGACCTTGGCCATTCGTGTAGATCGCCATTGTGAAAATGCCTTGAAGTTGGCAGACTATTTAGAGCGCCATAATGAGGTGAATTGGGTCAAATATCCCTTCCTTAAATCACATCCAAAATATGAAGTGGCCAAAAAGCAGATGAAGGCTGGCGGTTGCGTAGTGGCTTTCGAAGTTAAAGGCGGATTAGAGGCCGGTCAGAAATTCTTTGATGCTATAAAACTGTTATCCCTATCTGCAAATCTTGGCGATAGCAGGAGTATTGTAACGCATCCTGCATCTACTACGCATAGTAAATTATCTAAAGAAGAACGAGTGGAAACCGGTATCACCGATGGCATGGTTCGGGTTTCTGTAGGCTTGGAGCATATTGATGATATTATTGAAGATGTTGGGCAGGCTTTAAAATAAAATATATAGTTTGATTTTTTTAAAACTACTGCGATTAAAATAGCCCTCTCAGTAGTATACTGAAAGGGCTAGCTACGTAATTGTCTAAATATTATAAAAAATTTACTACACCTGTATCCATATCATAAACAGCACCTTTAATGCTTATTTCGCTATTTTGAAGCATAGTTTTTAAAATAGAACTGTCTTTGGTTATTTTTTCTATGGCCAATCGTACATTATTCTCACTCACTTCATGAACCAATAATCTATTTTTTGAAGTTCTTGGTCCTTCGGATACTATTGACATTTTTACCGCAGGTTGTATGTTTTTTAGCATTTTGGTAATATGTCCAAGCTTTGCACCATCTATAGCTGCATGTATGGCTCCACAATTTTCATGTCCCAATACCAGTATAAGTTTAGCGCCAGCAACTTTTGTTGCAAATTCCATACTTCCAAGAATATCATCGTTTATGAAGTTTCCCGCAACACGAGCTACAAAAATGTCACCAATGCCTTTGTCAAAGACA
>JBLHNI010000296.1:0-4069 GCA_047650615.1 Maribacter sp. | reverse complement strand
TTAAAAAAACAAAACTGAGCTATTTCAAAAGAATAGCAAACAGAATCATCACGACTTTTAATTTTTGTAAGCAGCGTCATGTACGTTAGCTACTGCCCTACCAGAAGGATCGTTCATGTTTTTAAACGCCTCGTCCCATTCCAAGGCAATCTTTGTGCTACAAGCCACAGATGGTTCTTGAGGTACACAAAGCGCTGCAGCATCTGAGGGGAAATGTAGTTCAAATATACCCCGGTAGTAAAACTCCTCCTTACTAGTAGGTGTCTGCAGTGGAAATCTAAATTTTGCGTTTGTCAGCTGTTCATCAGACACTTCGGTATTTACCACTTCTTTAAGCGTATCTATCCAACTATACCCAACACCATCTGAAAATTGTTCTTTCTGCCTCCAGGCAACGCTATGTGGCAACATGTCTTCAAAGGCTTTTCTTACTACCCATTTTTCCATACGTTCGCCATTGATCATTTTATCCTGTGGATTGATGCGCATGGCAACATCCATAAACTCCTTATCCAAAAACGGCACACGACCTTCTATTCCCCAAGCTGCTAATGACTTGTTTGCCCTAAGGCAATCGTACATATGCAACTTATCTAGTTTGCGAACCGTTTCTTCATGGAAGTCTTTTGGACTAGGTGCCTTATGAAAATATAGATAGCCCCCGAATAACTCATCTGCACCTTCACCAGAAAGCACCATTTTTATCCCCATCGATTTAATGACCCTAGCCATTAAGTACATTGGTGTAGAAGCTCTAATGGTTGTAATGTCATAGGTTTCTAAGTTATAAATCACATCCTTTATAGCATCCAAGCCTTCTTGAATGGTGAATTTTATCTCGTGATGTACCGTACCAATGTGGTCGGCTACCTTGCGAGCAGCAGCCAAATCCGGAGAACCATCTAGTCCCACCGAAAAAGAGTGTAATTGTGGCCACCAAGCATCGGTCGTGTCGTCTGATTCTATTCGTTTTTGTGCATATTTCTTTGCTATAGCAGAGATTACGGAAGAATCCAATCCACCAGAAAGTAATACTCCATAAGGCACATCAGACATCAATTGCCTGTGTACGGAAGCTTCCAGCGCTTCTTTAATTTCTTGGATACTGGTCTCATTTTCTTTAACGGCATTATACTCCATCCAATCTCTCGAATACCATCTTTTAAGCTCTCCGTCCGAACTATGCAAGTAGTGCCCTGGAGGAAAAAGTTCAATTTTGGTGCAGGTACCTTCCAATGCCTTTAACTCCGAGGCCACATAAAAAGTTCCATTTTGGTCCCATCCCATATACAAGGGAATAATTCCCATGTGATCTCGCGCTATAAAATATTCATCTTTCTCTGCATCATAGATGGTGAAACCAAAAATACCGTTCATATCATCCAAAAAGTCCACTCCCTTTTCCTGGTACAGGGCTAAGATGACTTCACAATCAGATTCTGTCTGAAAATCATACTTCCCTACAAACTGCTTTCTTAATTCTCTATGATTATAAATTTCACCGTTGGCCGCTAGCACTAATTTACCATCCTTACTAAGGAGCGGTTGTTTTCCAGAGGCGGGGTCTACGATAGCCAATCTTTCATGGGCTAAAACTGCTTTATCATTACTATATATACCACTCCAATCTGGACCCCTATGACGGATTTTTTTTGACATCTCCAACAACTTAGGCCTTAGCACCTCGGTACTTTCCTTAACCTCAAATGCACATACTATTCCACACATAATCTTTGCTATTATATCAATTTGAATGTAAATATCATTTTATTGTTTCAATTATCAAACTAAAACTAATTATATGATTTCATTATCACACAATATTTCTATTTATTAATATAATTAAAAACTTGAAAGCTAAAATTTTACAAATATTAAATCTATCTGTAAGTATTGAAAAAAATTAACGCCTTTTTAAGCAAATTTAATTCACGAACTACTTAGCTTTGAAGTAGTTTAAAACAAACATTAATGATGAAAAAATTAGTTACCCTTGCTCTATTTGTATTTGCCTTGGTTTTTACAACAAACACCAACGCTCAAAAATTTTCAGGAATGGATAAAAGCCCGTCAGATATGGCTTCCTACCCAAGCGACTATAAAATCGCTGAAAAAGTAGTACGTATTTCTTACGGAAGACCTCAACTAAACGGTCGTTCTTTAACGGAGCTTGCACCAGCAGGCGAAGTTTGGAGAACAGGCGCCAACGAAGCTCCAGAAATTACATTCTACAAAGATGTGACTTTTGGAGGAAAAGAAGTTAAAGCAGGTACGTATGCATTACTTACCATACCTGGCGAAAAGGAATGGACGGTAATCCTGCACAGCCAACTAAACCAATGGGGTTCTTATTTTTACAAGGAAGCCTCAGATGTAGTACGTGTTATGGGAAGCACTAGTTCAGGAGATTCCCTTGAAGAATTTTCTATAGCCTTTAAGGATGTAGATGGTGGCGCCCACATGGTTATGGGCTGGGATACTGTTAGGGTAGCCGTGCCGGTAATGTGGTAATATTAAATTTTTACTAAAGAGGAATAAAAATAAAAAACCCGAAGCAAAAAGCTTCGGGTTTTTTATTTGAAGAAATGTCTGCCAGAAATAGATAAGTGAAACCCTTTCAAAAAAGCAAGGAAATATGCTAGACCGGAAATGACTTGTAACTAATGCTGTATTACAAGACACTAGCAGTACTTAAGAACATAGAGGGTTAATGATGGGTAGTTGAGGAATAGTAGATAAAAGGAAAAAATAAATCCCTTACTGGAACACCTATTTCAAAAAGGAAGAAAAAACTGTCCATCATAAAAAAAACTAATCCAATCCATAAATTTTTATGATCGTACTTTAACACTCCTTAGAGCCCTTAGGTCCTATCTTTATTCCAAGGAAGTTGAAGCTTATTTATGGGGATACACGTATACTATTTTTCATTTTTCGTGGCGTCTAGCTCTATTTGGGATACCTATACCCCAGATAGTATTTGGATCGGGATGGAATATATCACGCGAACTGTTTTTTTTGGAGGTATAAGTATTCTGGGACTGGTTTTAAGCAGTTACATTATACTTGGCTATCGAAGAAATGAAACGTATTTTATTTTTCTAGGTATTTTTACCTTAACAACAGCACTAATTCTGCTAGAGCTTGTATGCTATTGGTGGGAAACCATAAATTACAGTCCCAAGGTGGCATTTTATAACAGTCTTATTTTTTTATGGGGCCCTTCCCTTCATCTTTATCTCAAGAGAAAGGTACACGATGGCAACATCCAAGCTTCCCTGTCAAAAACGCTAAGGCATTATGCTATTTTTGTGATTTCATTAGCTCTATTGGCCATTGCAGCCAATATTGACATAGATGCTGAAACTTCCAAATACGGCCCGTCCTGGTTGGTCCTGACGCTTTTAACGAATAACTGGGTCAAAAGCGTCTATGCTTCGTTTTATCTTATAGTCATGATCAGGGAGTACTACAGCTACCAGGACACTATTGATCAATTGGCAAAAAAATGGGCGCAATTACTTATTTCATACTTTGCCTTTTTACTGGTAATCAAAATATTTAGAGCAGAGTTTGACAGTGTGTACGCTTATAATTTCCTGTCTAAGTATTTAGCTGCATATTACTTTTCCACGTTCATACTAATACTTGGGTTTCTTACTATCCTATTTGGCAAAACTGACGTACTTCACAACAAGAAAAAAGAAATTTTTGAAGAAAAATACAAAAATAGCGGCCTCACCCAGACAATGCTTTTATCCCTAAAGGAACAGTTGGTAAAAGTTATGGAGGTAGACAAACTGTTTTTAGACCATAAACTAACCCTTCAAACCCTTGCCGAAGCCCTTAACACGGATCGGTATAGTCTGTCGCAACTAATAAACCAAGAATTTAATAAGAATTTTTACGAATTTATTAACGACTACCGAATAAATGAAAGTGTTACGATAATTAAACGTAATCCTGAGCGTGTACAGCTAGTAGCAGATTTGACATACGAATCTGGGTTCAACAATAAGGTGTCATTCTACCGTGCCTTTAAAAAGAGAAAACAAATAACCCCAGCGAA
>JBLHNI010000295.1:0-4072 GCA_047650615.1 Maribacter sp. | reverse complement strand
GAAGAAAAACGACAAAAACACGATGCGGCATTGGCCGATCTTCAAAACTTAAAAACCACCAACGCTGAAAAAATTAGTGGATTGGAAATCCAAATCACAAATTTGGATACAGCATATGCAACGGTAGTACAAAACTCCCAACCCATTATAGATGGTTTCGACGGACTCATGGCGCGTATTACGGCACTCGGAGAACTACCTTGGTTTCCTTCTTTCTTTATTTTTTTGCTATTCCTTGCGATTGAGACTTCCCCAATTATCGCCAAACTACTGGCGCCAAAAGGGGAATACGATATTAAATTAGAAGAAGAAGAAAGTATTTTAGCTTCTTGGGTAGCTCAAAAGATGGTACAACGCGCACTTATCGTCACTACAGACAATGACATCAATCAAAAAATCTATGAAGATTTAAAAGGAGAGGAAGAGTTGTACGGATATAAAAAGAAAAAAGCCGAGGAGTTACTGCGCCTTCAAGCCGATACTTTTCATGATATCCAGGTTAAGGGATTAAAATAAGAGCTGATTTTTAGATAAACTAAAAAAGCCGATATAAATACCGGCTTTATGAATAGATTTGGGGAACTATCCTTTGATTATTTTCCTATAATCAGGGTGCAATAGGTGTTAATGCACTTCGTATTATTTCGTTTGCGGTTATACTCACATCGCATATCTGGTATACTTTTTTAGAACTATTAGTTTTTAAATACCCTCCGTATTTTTTGGTCTTTTTGAGTTTACTAATACCCTTATTGGTTTTAGTTATACAGCAAAATTAACCCCTTAATCAAAGAAATTTACGCTGGATTCGATGAGTACAGCAACAAGAATAGGTGAATGGCAAAAAAGTATAGACGAACGAAAAGAATTCATAATTCGTTTACACAATAACAACACTCAAGCGCATAACCTTAGCTAGTTGCCCCAAATTCTTTCCCAAAGAAGCAGTAGTAGTTTTTCTGCATCTCCACGAAATTTTGGTGTTTCATTAACCATTAACTGACTATCAGTCCTATCCAGCTCATAACTAAAAGCAAACTGTGTTTCCTTAGGATCTAGACTCATAAGACCGAAGCGTAAATCGTTAAAATGAAGCATATCCTTATTCTCGCTTATGGTATACCACCCTTCACTGATAGCAATAAGACGTTTTACCTTATCTGCTTCTTTTAAATCCCCCAACAACTGGTGGTTCTTCGGGTACGCCTCAAAATCAATTTCCTGACTATCAAAAAAAGAATAGTTTCCAATAATATAAGCATCTTTTGCATCGATGTTGGCCGTCCACAAAATGGTATTCAAAGGGCTGGGCCTTATATCGATATCGGTATACACAATTTTTTGGGCATCTAAACTTGCGGTAAAGGATTGGTAGGCTATTCCTTTAAGCACTAGAGTCAATACCAAGTAAGAGCTACTAATCACTAAACCCAGGCGATTGTAACGTCTACGTTTTACAGAAGTTCGTTTTTGAAATAGCACCAAAATCAATAAGAACAAGAAAGGTATTGTATATAAAGGGTCTATTACAAAAATACTTTGAAAGGCCAATCTGGTTTTAAAGGGCCAGAATAGCTGCGTCCCCCAAGTAGTAAAAGCATCTAGAATAGGATGGGTAAACAGACCCCAAAAGAAGAGCAATGACCAATCGCGCCATGTCGCTTCAGATTTTTGATGTAGCTTCCAAACCAAGTAACCGAACAACGGAGCAAAGAGTACCGAAAAAAGAATGGAATGACTAAAACCTCGATGCCATTCCGTAGCGGTAACGGTATCCACAAAATAGCGTGCAATGACATCTAAATCTGGAATAGTTCCGGCAATGGCACCATACAACATGGCCTTATTACCAACCTTCTTTCCCAATACGGCCTCGCCTACCGCCGCTCCTAATACAATTTGTGTTAATGAATCCATTTAAAAAATAAAGTTCAAGTGTCAAGTTCAATTATGATGCTCGCTGTACTTCTAGTGCCCGCTACAAACTAATCAACAATTCCCATCTTCTTCAGTAGAAATGACGCGTTCATATTCTGACAAATACCATCCTTAAACGTATAATCAAAATGGAGCTCATCATCTATAATCTCCGCATCAAAATAGTAATTTTTAACCTCTGATAAATCTTTAGCCGCCTCACAAAGACTTAGGTCATGCGTTGCAATTATTCCTGTGGCATTGGAGGCTACCAAACGTTCTACAAATTTTCGGGAGCCTTTCGCCTTATCGGTGCTGTTGGTTCCTTTTAAAATTTCGTCCAATACAATAAAATAGCAATCGTGCAGAATCTCGTCAACAATAAACTTCAAGCGTTTTAACTCTGAAAAGAAGTATGATTCATCGTCTGTAAGGGAATCTGTTGTCCGCATACTGGTGATTAGTTTTATGGGCACGTAGCGCACCAATGTAGCACAAACAGGCAAACCTACATTGGCCATAACTATCTGTAGGGAAACCGTTCTCAAAAAGGTGCTTTTGCCCGCCATATTAGCACCTGTGATGATGAAGAACTCATCGTTTTTTATTTCAAAATCGTTCAGAATGCTCTTTTTCGGGTCCAAAAGCGGATGCCCAGCTTGTTCGGCTTTGATGGCTGTGCCTGCTGTTACAATTTCTGGAAAGGTATAGTTTGGATGATTAAACACATAGTTTCCCAAACTGTTCTGCGCATCAAAAAAGGCAATGACATCAAACCACTCTGCAACGGATGTGCCGTGGCTAGCGATCCATTTCTCTATCTTAAAACACGTAGCCAAAGCAGTAAGAAATAATCCGTTTCCAAAAATTGCGTAAATAATGTTATTGTTCTGATCCAAACTGGATAAAAGCTTTGAGAAATCCGAAAGCACCAAGGATGTTTTTCTTCCTTGACTCAAGATTTGCTCCTTCTTAGCGTTCAAAATTTCCGAAGTGAAGTCCTTTTCCTCTATTAATTTCAATACCTGATTGTATTGCTGAAACGTAGATTGAATTTTACCTGTAGACAAGCCTAAATTCAGGATTTTTTTAAAAAATGCACCCGAAATAAACACCCCAAAAAACACCCAATAGATTAAAATGGATTCCAGAATTATATCCAAAAAATATAAGACAAACACGATTATGGACAACCCTGAAAAAATCCAAGGCAAAAACCTCATCAACTTAGGCACAAAGGGCGTATACGTTTTTAACCAAGAAACAATAGTTTGCGTACTCGTTTCTGCTTTTGCCAAGGCAGCGCTAGCCGAAAAGTTTTGTCTCCATTCAGGACATTTAGCCAATTCCGCAATACTTTCCTGCTTTTGGGCTATACCGTCTATGCTATTTTCCGTAAGTATAGCCGCCAAGGTATCGCTGCCTTGTGGTAATGCCGTTCTGTTTATATATTGATAAAAGGAGCCTATACCGAACAGGTCTATATCCTGACTATAAAAATGCATGGGGTCTTTGTAAACTTCGCCATCTGGCAAGGTGTGAAAATTACGTTGCAATACCTGCATCTCTATTTCGTTGATACGGATAAGCTCTTTTAGCTTGTCCCGCTTATTTTGCAAATCACTATGTCTAGACACCAGATATAAAAAAGCGACTATGGTGCCCAAAATAACAGCAGCCACCAATTTGGTGTTGCCATACAGGAAATATACAGCAAGTATTGCAGCTAAAAACACGCATAAGCGCAGCATACTAGAGGCAAATAATTGCTTTTTTAGCTTGGAAAGTTCGGTGGTATATTTCTGAATCTCAGATTGATAAAAAGAAGCGGCATCCTGCATTGTAACGATACGATTTTGCAATTAAAATGCAAAGATATGGATAAGGGACTTAAGGAAGTGCGTCCAATTCCGCCTTCAGTTTTTTTGTGAACTTAGCAACTACTAAATCGTAGGAATGATCAATAAGCGCTTTAGTTAATTTAGGATCTAACCGGGCTATATGAACCGTGTTCCAATGGACTTTGCTCATATGCCATCCTTCAATAATTTCCTCGTGGTCCTCACGTAATTGAATAGCCCTTTCTGGATCGCATTTTAGGTTTACCTGAGTGGGTACGCGCTCCAAACCACAAAGTGCGAACATTTTTCCGATA
>JBLHNI010000294.1:0-4126 GCA_047650615.1 Maribacter sp. | reverse complement strand
TCAGTTTTTACATCGTCAAAATAGCTTTGTGGGGTATCCAGTGCAGCTTCTGCTGCTATTTGTGCATAGGTAGGAGGGGAGAGGCGTGCCTGTCCAAATTTTAAGGCAGTTGAAATAACTTCTTTGTTCTTGGAAACCAAAAATCCAATTCTGGCTCCACACATACTGTATCTTTTAGAAACCGAATCTATGATGATAGCATGCTCATCCAAACCTTCTTCCTGTAAAATGGAATAATGTCCCTCTTCGTTATACGTAAATTCCCTGTAAACTTCATCTGAGATTAGATACAGGTCGTGTTTTTTGACAATCACAGCTAATTTCTGAATTTCTTCTTTACTATATAAATAACCTGTTGGATTTCCAGGGTTACAAATAAGTATTGCTTTGGTCCTGGCTGTAATTAGTTTTTCAAAATCTTCTATGGGAGGTAGTGCAAAGTTATCCTCAAGTTTAGAAATAACAGGAACTACCTTTACTCCACAAGCAGTGGCAAAACCGTTGTAATTGGCGTAAAAAGGTTCTGGTATTATGATTTCGTCATCGTTATCTGCAATGGTGCTCATCGCGAAAGCTAGTGCTTCTGAGCCACCTGTGGTTACGATGATGTCGCTTGCAGTAACGTGAATCTGGTGTTTTTCGTAATAGCCAGCAACTTTTTCCCTAAAGGCTTCTGAACCTTCCGTGCGGCTATATTCCAACACCGTAAGGTTGTTGTTCTTTACAGCATCCAGAGCTATTTGTGGTGTTTTTATGTCCGGTTGACCAATATTAAGATGGATTACCTTTGCACCTTTTTTCTTTGCGTTTTCTGCAAAAGGAACTAGTTTTCTTATTGGTGATTGAGGCATGGAAAGCCCTTTTCTAGATACAGATGGCATACAATTTTATTTTTCACAAAAGTGATAAATCATAACCGATATTACAAAGGAAGTCCCTTTTATTTCAATGCCTTATTTGTGTTAAATAATCACTTTAAGACAAATTATTACGTACCTTAAGAAAGCTTAAGATATTAATTATGAGTGGTTTGAAAAAGATGATACTTTTAATATTAATCATGTGTTTCTGTTCGCCAGGTTATTTGCATGCACAGAAGTACCGATTGCCAGAGGGTAAGAAAGCCGAGAAAATCAAATTTGAGCTATTAAATAACTTGATTATAGTCCCGTTAAAAGTTAACGGAGTGGCACTTTCGTTTGTCTTAGATTCTGGGGTAAACAAGCCTATTCTTTTTAATTTGGCCAATCAGGATTCTATTCAGTTGAATAATGTTTCTGAGGTGTCTATAAATGGGCTTGGGGACGGCGAAGCTATCAACGTCTTGAGGTCTCATGGTAATAATTTTAGCTTAGGAGCCATAAAAAATCTGTCGCAAGAACTATATGTGGTGATGGATGCAGCGATTAATTTTTCACCAAGTTTAGGAATTCCCGTTCACGGTATTATTGGCTTTGATTTGTTTCGGGACTTTGTTGTGGAAATAGATTATAGTAAACAGTTCCTTAAATTTCATGACCCTAAAACATATCAATACAAGAAAAGAGCAAAAAGAGAATCATTTGACATATCCTTGGTTCGCAATAAGGCTTATTTGAATGCTAAAGTAGGGTTGGAAAATGATGAAATGGTTGCTGTTAAAATGCTTTTGGATACAGGGAGCAGTGATGCTATTTGGCTTTTTGAGAACGATAGTATTGTGTTGCCTCGAAACCATTATGATGATTTTTTGGGAAAAGGGCTTTCTGGGGATGTGTACGGGAAACGCACAAGGATATCTCATATTCAAATAGGGGATTTTGTACTACACAACGCACAAGCTTCTTTTCCAAACATGTCGGTTTTTTGGGCTATTTCGGATTTAGGAGATAGGAACGGCACTCTTGGAGGGGCTTTGTTGAAACGTTTCAATATCGTTTTTGATTATCAAAATAAAAAAATTTCATTAAAAAAGAACAATAATTTTAAGTTACCTTTTTATTATAATACGAGTGGTATAAACTTGCAACATGCAGGGGTGCGTTATGTCTCGGATCGTATTTTGAACAGTACGGAAAAGACAACGTACGGTAATGTGCAAATAATGTTGGCAGGAGCAACAAGGTTAAGTTTGGTTCCTGAGATTATAGTTTCTGGGATTAGGGCTGGGAGCCCTGCGTATTCTTCTGGGTTGAAAGAAGGAGACGTGATTTTGGCGGTCAACGGAAAGCGGATACATAGATACAAGCTGCAAGAAATACTACAGATGCTCAATAAAAATAAAGACAAGAGAGTGAAAATTCTAGTAGCTAGATCTAATCGGGATTTACTCTTTAGTTTTATTTTAAAAGATGTGTTTGAATAAAGAAAGACCCGATACATCGGGTCTTTCTATCATTTTAATTTATGTTGTAATCTTATTTAGTGCCTGTGCCTTTAACTTCACCTTTAATCTTAAGGACTTTTGTTGGCGTATCTGCGTTTGATATTACTGTAATAGCCTTTCTAATAGGGCCAACACGATTGGTATCATATTTCACCTGAATCTCACCTGTTTTACCTGGCATAATAGGGTCTTCTGGCTTTTTAGGAATTGTACATCCGCAGCTAGAGCGTACATCACTAATTATGAGTGGAGCCTTTCCTGTATTGGTAAATTCAAATACACGAATACCATCTGCACCTTTGGTGATTTCACCATAGTCCACTGTTTCGGTTTTGAACTCTATCTTGGCCGTTACATCCTGCGCTGCAAGGCTAAATCCTAATAATCCTACAAATAAGAATAGTGCTAGTTTTTTCATTGTTTTAAAATTTAAGGGATATCAAAGCTAATTCTTTTCAGAACAACCTCAAAATCCTTTTGTTATACTCTAACGTTACTTATTTTTGTTTCGTATTAATAATAGGGAAGAAAAAGGGACGATTTAGATGATTTAACATATCTTTTCGCCTTTGTTTTTTAATCCCACCCAACTAACAACACCAAAAACTGTTCCAATTATGGAAATTCCGTCTAAATATGACCCAAAAAGCGTAGAAGGCAAGTGGTACGAGTACTGGATGAAAAATGAGTTTTTTCATTCTTCACCAGATGATAGAGAGCCTTATACCATTGTAATTCCGCCACCAAATGTTACAGGAATATTGCATATGGGGCATATGCTCAATAACACCATACAGGACGTATTGATTCGAAGAGCGCGTTTAATGGGGAAAAATGCCTGTTGGGTACCTGGTATGGATCACGCTTCTATCGCTACAGAGGCAAAGGTGGTCGCTAAACTAAAGGCTGACGGTATCAATAAGGCCGATTTAAGCAGGGATGAGTTCTTAAAACATGCTTGGGAATGGACAGATGAGTATGGTGGTGTGATTTTAGAACAGCTTAAAAAGTTGGGTTGTTCGTGCGATTGGGACCGTACAAAATTTACGATGGATGACGATATGTCAGCCTCTGTGATAAAGGTTTTTGTAAATCTTTTTGATAAAGGGCTTATTTACAGGGGTCACCGTATGGTAAATTGGGACCCTGAAGCAAAAACTACCTTGTCTGACGAAGAGGTGATTTATGAGGAAAAACAAGGGTTGTTGTATTATCTCGCATATCAAATTGAAGGTTCTGAAGAAAAAGTGACCATTGCCACTACCAGACCGGAAACTATTTTGGGTGATACTGCTATTTGTATCAATCCAAATGATGACCGTTTTCATCACCTTAAAGGCAAGAAGGTGATTGTTCCTATTTGTGGGAGGGTAATCCCTATTATAGAAGATACCTACGTAGATATGGAATTTGGGACGGGTTGTCTAAAAGTTACTCCTGCCCATGACATAAACGATAAGGCTTTAGGAGAAAAACATAAATTAGAAACCATAGATATTTTTAACGATGATGCCAGCCTAAACAGTTTTGGACTGCATTACCAAGGAAAGGATAGGTTTGTTGTTCGCAAGGAGATTTCCAAAGAACTAGAGGAAAAGGGTTTTTTGGTAAAGACCGAAACTCATATTAATAAAGTTGGAACTTCCGAACGCACCAAGGCGATTATTGAACCTAAATTGTCCGATCAGTGGTTTCTTAAGATGGAGGATTTAGCAAAACCTGCCTTAAATGCCGTTATGAATACGGGCGATGTAAAACTAT
>JBLHNI010000293.1:0-4142 GCA_047650615.1 Maribacter sp. | reverse complement strand
AACGGCTTCTAATACTAAAAGATTTTAATACTTATTTTCCGAACAAGCCTCCTAAAAGTCCACCAAGACCTCCTTTTTTCTTATTACTTCCCATAACCATTCCGGCTACATCATCCAAGATACTTCCGTCTCCATCTGCGTCCAATAGGGTAGTGATTAAACTCTGATTTTCTTGAGGTTGTCCTCCTAACATACTACCTAACAATGCATTCATTCCACCAGCATCGCTAACGTTGCTTTGGGTAGTCTGTTTCCCAATAAAGCCCATTACGATAGGTGCGGCTATTTTTAAAATTTGTGCGATAGAACCAGCATCTAGGCCAGATTTTTGGCTAAGTGCATTTTCCACTTGTGGTTGTTTGTTTCCAAACAAATGACCAAGTATGCCTGCACCGTCTTGCATAACAGAATCGTCTACACCACCTCCAAAAAGACCTCCAAGGTTATCTAAAATACCACCGTTGTGCTTTCCAGATAAAGCACTCATAAGACCTGTAGCTCCATCAGGTGAAGAGACATTTTTTTTCATGGCGCCTAAAATCAACGGCATTGCCATACTAAGTACATCAGATGTTTTTCCTTCTGGCTGTCCTGTCTGACTAGCTACACCACTTATTAATTGTTTGCCCATTGGGCTGTTAAGTAAATCTAATAATCCTGACATAATAATGTATAGTTAATTTAATGTTCGTGACAATGTACAAAAGAGTTTTAAAAAGAAAGACTACCAACTCTATTTTAAGAGTTTAATTATCTGATTGGCAAGTTCTAAACCAATACGGTCTTGTGCTTCTAAGGTGGCAGCACCGATATGCGGACTAAGGGAGATATTAGGATGCATCAAAATCCGTATTTCAGGACTAGGCTCGGATTCGAAAACATCCAATGCGGCAAATGCGACCTTTTTATTTTCTAAAGCATCGATTAATGCAACTTCATCTAGAGTGCCACCTCTAGCTGCATTTAAGACACCTACACCATCCTTCATCTGTTCAAATTCTTGTGCTCCCAAAATATAGCCTTTTTGTGTTGGAACATGTATTGATATAAAATCCGAAGTCTTTAAAACGTCTGATTTACTATTGGTTTTAAGTTTAAAAGACACTTCTTGTTCGTCAAAAAACCGGAGGGTTAACGTACAGTTCTCGATAGCAGGGTCAAAATAGACGACGTTCATTCCCACTCCTAGAGCAATCTTTGCAGTCGCCTGCCCAATTTTTCCAAAACCAATAATACCAAGGGTCTTGCCCCTAAGTTCCGTTCCTTTGGAATATGCTTTCTTCAACTGTTTAAAGCTACTATCGCCATCTAGCGGCATATTTCTATTGGCATCATAAAGAAAACGCACAGCGCCGTACAAGTGAGCGAAAACCAACTCTGCTACAGATTCCGAGGAGGCCTCAGGTGTATTGATTACATGTAACCCTTGTTCTTTGGCATAAGCTACTTCTATATTATCCATACCAACTCCTCCGCGGCCTATGAGTTTTAAACCGGTACAACTGTCTATTACATCCTTGCCTACCTGTGTTGCGCTTCTTACCAAAAGACCTGTAATATCGTTCTCATTGATAAATTGTATCAATTGCTCTTGGGCTACATGAACGGTAATTACTTCAAAATTAGATTGTTCAAGTGCTGCTGTTCCGGCTTGGGATATACCGTCGTTTGCTAATATTTTCATTTATATTTAAACTCTTTAACCAGTTGATATCCATTTATTTATATCGCACGGTGTTTTTATTTTCTAATCTTAGGACTCATGGAAAGGAAGGCTTTCCAAATTTATCCTTTGCGTTCCATTTCACTCATTATATCTACTAAAACACCTACACTGTCAAGAGATAGTGCATTGTACATACTTGCTCTGTAACCCCCTACAGACCTATGCCCCTTAAGACCGTTTATCCCTGCTTCTTTTAGTAAGGTTTCGAAAGTATCTTTCAAACCTTCTTCAGTAATACTAAATGTAGCATTCATTATAGAGCGGTCCGCCTTATTGGCATACCCATCAAAAATAGGATTCAAATCTATTTCCGAGTAGAGTAACCGCGCCTTGTTTTCATTTACTTTTTCTATAGCTTCGATACCTCCTAGGTTTTTCAGCCATTCCAGCGTAAGCATTGAAGTGTATACAGGAAAAACAGCTGGGGTATTAAACATGCTATTCTTGCCTATGTGTACTTGGTAATTGAGCATAGAAGGAATTTTTCTAGTTACTTTACCTAGGATATCCTCTTTTACAATAACTAAAGTAGTGCCAGCAGGACCCATATTTTTTTGGGCTCCGGCGTAAATTAAGTCGAATTGCGAAAAATCCAGTACTCTTGAAAAAATATCTGAACTCATATCGCAAACCAATGGCGCATCGGTAACGGGAAATTTTTTGAACTGTGTTCCAAAAATGGTATTGTTGGAAGTTAAATGTAGATAGTCCAATCCTTTTGGTACGCTGTATCCTTTTGGGATGTAATTAAAATTTTCATCCTTTGAAGACCCAACTTCTAAAACCTCTCCAAAAAGTTTAGCCTCTTTAATTGCGTTATCGCTCCAAGTACCCGTATTCAAATACCCAGCCTTTTTTTCTAAAAGATTGTAGGCAACCATTAAAAACTCCAAGCTGGCGCCACCATGAAGGAATAAAGCTTTATATCCTTTACCATCCAAACCCAGAAGTTCCAATGCTAAGGATCTCGCTTTCTCCATAACCGCTACAAAATCCGCACTTCGGTGAGATATTTCGATTAACGAAAGACCGGAACCGTTAAAATCCATAACCGCCTCCGAGGCTTTTAACAATACTTCTTGTGGCAATATACACGGCCCAGCACTAAAATTATGTTTTTTCATTTGTTTACTTTTAATTTCTAGCCTCTTGGCTTTTTAGCTATAATGCACCGTAAAAATCCATTTCACTTTACAGGACTTACTGCCGCTACGTTACGTAAATAATTATAATAAGGTAAAGGTCAGAAATTTCCAACTACCGTATCTTGTAGAATTTAATTAATTCTAGGATGTTTTTAACAGGAATTCAACAGTATCCACGCCATCTGCATAATCCCATAATTTCGGTGTTTGAGTTTTTCCAAAAGCTATTTCGTTTGGAAACAAACCGTTGGAAACCACACACTGTATAGCTTCCTTATCAGCCGTTACTCTCTGTTTTACCAACTCATCAGTATCATACATTTCATAAAAAACAGTAGCAATAGGGGAGGCATAACTTGCATCCTCTTTTAGCATTAGAAAGCCGTTATCCAGAATATTGAATTCACTCATAAGATAAACAGCCTTGTTATAATCATAATTATTAGCGTATTTGTGTTGATTGATGATTTGGTTATGAGGGAATTGAGCTGTAAAAAACGCATCAAAATTATATCCTTTAGGTACAAATAATTTGGAAACACTTCTGCATCCTAGTCCATAATATCTGAATATATCCTCCCCTAAAGCCGCTAGTTCCAGTTCCGACTCTTTACCGGTAAGAATAGCAACAGAATTCCTATTCTTGCGAATGATATTCGGTTTTTTTCCAAAATAATACTCAAAATAGCGAGCGGTGTTATTACTACCTGTGGCTATAACTGCATCAAAACCGGTTAAGCGTTCTTCGGTAAATTGTACGTTACCTGTAAAATTTGGATTCAAAAACTCCAAATAATCAACAATCAAAGGCAATAATTGTTTGTCGTTACTTGATAGTTTTACAATTGCAGTATTTCCCGTAATTAAGACAGCCAACAAATCATGAAACCCTACCAAAGGTATATTTCCGGCTAAGATTAGCGCTACACGTTTGGTTTGGTTCTTGGATAAATCGTAGGTGGATAACCAATGCTCAAGTGTATCCCTGGAAAGTGCCAAAGCCCATTGTTCTAGAGCAAATAGTAAATTCTCTTGGGTAAACCACCCGTTGTGATGGTGAGCCGTTTCTATGGTATGGCTAAATTTTGAAAACCATTCCAGATTTTCTCCATGCGTACTGGTTTTATTTTCTATTGCAGTGCAGCATTCACCGAGAAATTCGCCAAGTTTAACAAAAGCTTCTATATTAGAATTGTGTTCAGTCATTATATTTGTCAAAGGAAATTTTAGAGATTATCTTTGTACAAAAGTAAGGATACTCCAGAAAACAT
>JBLHNI010000292.1:0-4211 GCA_047650615.1 Maribacter sp. | reverse complement strand
AAACAAAGTTTTTTGCCAAGGTGAAAGAGGTATGTAAGGCAAAAGGCTGCTGGATGAAATTAGAGTTGGCCAATGGGGAAGAAGCGATGGTTAAGTTTAAGGACTATGGTTTTTTTATGCCTATGGATATAGAAGGAAAAGAGGTTGTGGTCAGCGGTTTAGCCTTCGTTGAAGCCCTGAGCGTAAAGGACCAGAAACATTATGCGGAAGATGGCGGAGCAACAGCCGATGAAATGGCCAAGATTATCGCACCGAAAAGAACCTATGGTTTTGAGGCCGATGGGGTCTTGTTAAAGGATTAGTTTGAAGCGCGAAATTATTACTACTGGTGACGGTTCAAAAACTATTCAGATAACCGATTGGAATGAGCAGTATCATTCGAAACATGGCGCCATACAAGAAGCCTATCATGTATTTATAAAACATGGGCTCGATTTGTTTGGAAAAGCCTCCGTGGATATTCTTGAGATAGGTTTGGGGACTGGTCTAAATGCATTTATAACTTTACTAGAGGCAGAAAAAGGGAAGTACAAGGTTAACTATTGTGGTGCCGAGGCCTATCCGGTTGCTTGGGAAGAGGCCAGTCAATTAGAATATGTTGCGGCACTAGAGGTGCCAGGTAAGGAGAAGCTTTTTAAGCAATTGCACAAAGCTCCTTGGGAAATACCAATAGAAATCACCTCATTTTTTACGCTGACTAAAAAGAAAATGGACTTTAATGATATTGATGCGCAGGAAATGTTCAATCTTATCTATTTTGATGCCTTTGGGGCTAGAGTGCAGCCAGAATTATGGACCGTTACTGTGTTTAGAAAGATGTTTTGTGCCTTAAAATCGGAAGGGTATTTGGTGACCTATGCTGCAAAAGGTAGTGTAAGAAGGGCCATGCAGGAAGTTGGTTTTAGTGTAGAACGCCTTCCTGGCCCACCAGGAAAAAGAGAAATGCTTAGGGGACAGAAACCCTAATAGTACCTTGGTTTAGGACTTTGGATTTTACCCCCTGGTAGTCGGCACATTCAACAACACTGTTAAATCCAAATTAAAGCCACCCTTGGCTTTATACAAAACTAATACCTTTGAGATATGAAAGTATTGATTACAGGTGCAACAGGCTTGGTAGGACAAGAGTTGGTAGCGCAATGCCAAGCCAAAGGGTATGCCGTAAATTTTCTTACCACCAGCAAGAAAAAGTTGGTTTCACAACCTAATTATCAGGGTTTCTATTGGAATCCTAAAGCAGGTGAGATAGATGAGAAGTGCCTAATGAATGTCTCGGTCATCATAAATTTAGCAGGAGCCAGTATTTCTAAAAGATGGACCTCTTCCTACAAGAAAGAGGTTTTGGAAAGCAGAATAGATACCTTAAATATGCTATATGAAGTATTAGACAAGTCTAAGGAGCATAAAGTTACTTCATTTATTTCCGCATCGGCCATAGGTATTTATCCAAACTCGGTTGATCACTATTACAACGAAAAGGAAACTGCAGTAGATAATAGTTTTTTAGGAGAAGTAGTATTCGCTTGGGAAAAAAAAATAAATGAGTTTGCAACGTTGAATTTAAGGATTAGCAAGGTGCGAATAGGATTGGTAATGTCTGCCAAAGGAGGTGCGTTGCCCGAAATCGCAAAGCCTATAAAGTATTATGTAGGAGCAGCTTTTGGCTCAGGAGAGCAATGGCAATCTTGGATTCATATCTCAGATTTAGCAAGGATGTTTCTTTTTATTGCCGAGAGCAACCTCAAGGGTGTATTTAATGGTGTTTCGCCAAACCCGGTAACAAATAATAGATTGGTAAAGGAAATCGCTAAGATTTTGGAGAAACCTTTATTCTTGCCCAATATTCCAAAGTTTGTAATGCAGTCTATTTTGGGAGAAATGTCCTATATTTTATTTACAAGTCAGCGGGTAAGTAGTAAAAAGATAGAAGAGGAGGGCTTTGTTTTTGAACATCAGAATATATGTAATGCTCTGGAAAATATTTATGATAAAAGTGGTATGTGTAGTATTCCTGAAAATAATGTCCGTAATGAGTTTGCACCATAAATATATGGATGCTCAGCGAACTTAAATTTCAATCCGCTTTTGGCGGATTTTTTTGTAAAGTTTAATGACATTTTGACATTTCTGAAGAATTGGCAGTACTTTTGCCACATTTGTAAAAGACAATAATATAGCGAAAAATCATATGAGCAATAAAAGTAAGGGTGAAGAAATGCATGATGCTATTTCGCAAGAAAAGGAGGTAGATACTATGGAACAGAACCAAGTAAACGATGAAGTTGAGCAGTCGGAAGAGGAACGTTTACGTGCAGATGTAGCAAAAGAAAAAGATAAATTTCTTAGACTTTTTGCTGAGTTTGAAAATTATAAGAAAAGAACATCCAAGGAAAGAATGGATTTGTTCAAAACAGCGGGACAGGAAGTCATAGTTTCATTATTACCCGTGTTGGATGATTTTAGTAGGGCTTTAAAGGAAATTGCCAAATCGGAGGACAAGGAGATGTTCAAGGGCGTAGAGCTCATTAGTGGTAAATTTAGAGAAACCCTTAACTCCAAAGGTTTGGAAGAGCTTGAGGTTATGGTTGGTGACACTTTTAATGCTGACATTCACGAAGCTATTACACAAATACCTGCTCCAAGTAAAAAAATGAAAGGGAAGGTTATAGATGTTATAGAGAAAGGTTTTAAACTAGGTGATAGGATTATACGTCATCCAAAAGTGGTGGTAGGAAATTAAAACAAAGGTATGAAGCAAGATTATTACGAAATTCTGGGGATAACCAAGGGTGCCTCTGCTGCCGAAATTAAAAAGGCATATCGAAAAAAAGCGATTGAGTTTCATCCGGATAAGAATCCCGGTGATTCAAGTGCAGAAGAGCGCTTTAAAAAAGCTGCGGAAGCCTATGAGGTGTTGAGCGATGCTGATAAAAAAGCCAGATATGACCAATTTGGACACGCTGCTTTTGAAGGTGGTGGCGGATTTGGCGGCAGCGGAATGAACATGGATGATATCTTTAGTCAATTTGGGGATATCTTTGGTGGTGCGTTCAGCGGCGGCGGTGGATTTGGGGGTTTCAGTGGCTTCGGTGGTGGTGGCCAACGAAGGGTAAAAGGAAGTAACTTACGGATACGGGTGAAACTTACCTTGGAAGAGATTGCCAATGGTGTAGAGAAAAAAGTTAAGGTAAGACGTAAAGTACAAGCCGAAGGCGTTACCTATAAAACGTGTACTACTTGTAACGGTAGTGGTCAAGTCACCAAAATACAAAATACTATTTTAGGAAGAATGCAGACCGCAGCTACCTGCAGCACTTGTGGTGGAGCTGGCCAAATGTTAGACGGTAAGCCCGGAGATGCAGATGCTCAAGGTTTAAAGCTTACGGAAGAAACTGTTGCTATTAATATTCCAGCAGGTGTAGAAGAAGGTATGCAGCTGAAAGTGCCAAATAAGGGTAACGAGGCACCAGGCAACGGAGTGCCAGGAGATTTGTTGGTGGCCATTGAAACTCATGAACACGATACCCTAAAACGAGAGGGAGATAACTTACATTACGATTTGTATATAAGTTTTTCCGAAGCGGTATTGGGAACGTCTAAAGAAATAGATTCTGTGGGAGGTAAAGTCAGGATAAAACTGGAATCAGGAATACAATCTGGTAAGATTTTACGTTTGCGCGGAAAAGGTATTTCTAGTTTAAATGGTTATGGTAGTGGAGACCTTTTGGTTCATGTAAATGTATGGACGCCAAAAGAACTAAATAAAGAGCAAAAAGATTTTTTTGAAAGGATGCAGGGCACCGATAATTTTGAGCCTAGACCCCAAAAATCTGATAAATCGTTTTTTGAAAAAGTAAAAGATATGTTCTCTTAGCATGAAAAGTAGTGGTTTTTAAATAAAAAACGTATATTTGACATAATATTGGGAGACCAGTATTAATTTTCTTTTTCATAGCAATTTTTTTCCCATCCTTAATTAATTTTAAGGGTGGGTTTTGTTTTTATAAAAAACGCTTTAACTACGATTTGATTCTGGTCTTAATAAAACAATGTTAAAATGAGGTGCTAATTGTACCCTTTAAAATTGCCTTTTAAAACATTTCAATATCTTTGACTAAATCGATTACATGAATAATATTTTGGTAGTTGATGAGGTTACCAAACAGTTTGGAAATCACACAGCTTTAAAGAGTGTTTCACTTGAAATTCCC
>JBLHNI010000291.1:0-4223 GCA_047650615.1 Maribacter sp. | reverse complement strand
GGAGCTCAATTTTAGAAAGCGAGCTATGTACAGGGCTATGATGCCCTCCTTGATCATGATCACCACCATCGACTGAGGAAATACTGAATTTTTTATTACTAAAAATTTCTGCAAAAGCAGCTACTATCGCTAGCGAAAGCATCATACCAACATAAGGAGGTAAATGGGTGATTGTCTTGAAAAAAGGAACGAATACAATGGCACCTAATCCAAGGTATAACATGGTAGCTCCATATTTGGATTTTTGGGTCTCTTGAACAAAATCTCCTTCAATAACACCTTGAAACGCCTTTTTATTACCAGCAATTAACGTGGGTATTACCATGCAAACGATTGACGGTATCAACACATGTAAAATCAACTGCCATGCCGTAACCTTATCGGCAATCCAAAGCATTGTGGTAGTAACATCACCGATAGGCGACCATGCCCCACCAGCATTTGCGGAAATAATAATCATACCTGCAAACCACAACCTTGTATTCCTGTCGATTATCACCTTCTGTAGAATGGTTATCAATACAATGGTTGCTGTTAGGTTATCTATTATCGCAGATAAGATAAACGCCAATATTGAAAATAGCCAAAGTAATTTCTTTTTACTTCTGGTACGGATAAATCCTTTTATTGTCGCAAAACCATCAAAATAATCTATAATCTCAACAATGGTCATCGCTCCAAGTAAAAACACGAGTATTTCCGCAGTTTTCCCTAAATGATGTAATAATATTTCATCAATATGCGAAGGTTCCAATTCTCGTAACTCGGTATTTACTTCAAAAACCGACATGTGATTTAAAGCGATTATGGCCCAAAGAATGGCCATCATAGCTAATGCGGGAATCAGCTTGTCTATCTTTAAATTGTGCTCAAGAGTAATGGCCAAGTAACCGGCCAAAAAAACAATAATAATTATGGTTTCCATCATCAGTTGGATTTTAATTTAGTTTAATATGGAATAGTAAAATAATTTTTTAGTAACGTAAACAAGCTAAAAAAATTAAAGATATTTAATTTGTTATGCTTTTCAGCGATGTAATATAGATTAAAAATGGTTGAATTGAAAATCAAACTATTAAAATTATATTTTCTAACCCATTGCCAATTCTTGTTTCAAAACAATTTAATTGATACTAAATTTCAGCTTTTCAGCTCTTGTTTCCAAAGATAAATTAAGCTAGACTCAATATTCATAGGGCAAAGCCGCCTGGATATTATAGATATCATCAAAAAACCAAGGAAAGCTGCTTTTAGCGCACTAAAGCAAACCATCCTTATCAAAAAGTATTAGCATAAAGACATCTAAAACACACCGATAAAACAATATAAAACACTACCGAACAACGAATATTTAGAGAATAATACAAGGGATACCCTTATATTTGTAAGGCAATTATTTTTAAGATAAAACCTATGAATTTTACGCTAACAGAAGAACAAAGGCTGATACAAGAGGCCGCGCGGAATTTTGCACAAAACGATTTACTTCCTGGAGTAATTGAGCGAGATGAAGCTCAAAAATTCCCTACCGACGAAGTACGAAAAATGGGAGAGTTAGGTTTTCTTGGTATGATGGTGGACCCGAAATATGGCGGAAGCGGGCTGGATACTCTTTCCTACGTACTTGTTATGGAAGAATTATCCAAAATAGATGCATCGTCCTCGGTTATTGTATCTGTTAATAATTCATTGGTATGTTGGGGTTTGGAAACATTTGGAACCGAAGCTCAAAAAGAAAAATACCTTACACGATTAGCAACTGGTGAAATCATTGGAGCTTTTTGCTTATCGGAACCAGAAGCCGGTAGTGACGCTACTTCACAAAAAACGACTGCAATCGACAAAGGAGATCATTATGTATTAAACGGAACCAAGAACTGGATTACCAACGGCAGTTCAGCAGAAGTCTACTTAGTAATCGCACAGACCGATAAGGATAAAAAACACAAAGGAATCAATGCTCTAATCGTTGAGAAAGGCGCAGAAGGATTTGAATTGGGACCTAAAGAGAATAAATTGGGAATTAGAGGCAGTGATACGCACTCCCTAATGTTTAACGATGTAAAGGTTCCAAAAGAAAACAGAATTGGAGAAGACGGCTTTGGATTCAAATTTGCCATGAAAACACTTGCAGGTGGCCGAATAGGTATTGCTGCACAAGCTTTAGGTATTGCAGCCGGTGCCTATGAATTAGCACTAAAGTACTCCAAAGAACGAAAAGCATTTGGAACCGAAATCAGTAACCACCAAGCTATTGCGTTTAAGTTGGCAGACATGCATACGAACATAGAAGCTGCACGAAACTTAGTGTACAAAGCGGCCTGCGATAAAGACAGCAATGAAGATTATGACCTTTCTGGTGCCATGGCTAAACTGTATGCATCGCAAGTAGCTATGGACACCACAATAGAGGCAGTTCAAATTCATGGTGGAAATGGTTTCGTAAAAGACTACCACGTAGAACGATTAATGAGGGATGCAAAAATCACACAGATTTATGAAGGCACCTCAGAGATTCAAAAAATCGTGATTTCCAGAAGTATTTTAAAGGATTGATTGACCTAACTTATCAAACACCTAAAATTTAATAGGGTATTTGTGTCTATAAAATAGTATTTAAATAAAAATACCCCTTTTTCAAGAGGGGTATTTTTATTTAAATACCTATCTAACCCTGTATACCCCATTAAAATCATAAAGTAAAGCAAAAGACAGAGCTCATTTTATGAATATGACAAATTGAACAAGGCAAAAATACGTAATTCAATATTTTTTAACGATTATCTATAAACGTTGAATTATTTATAACAAAATTTACAAATCATTGAATTTTACTCATATAAAATGATATTTTTGAGAAAATACCATAATATATGACGCTGAAGAAACAAGGGCTCTACCTACCGGAATTTGAACATGATAACTGTGGCGCAGGTTTTATCTGTAGCCTAAAAGGGAAAAAATCCAATGACATTATTCACAAGGCATTGGAAATCCTAGACCGTTTAGAGCACAGGGGAGCAGTTAGCGCAGATGGAAAAACAGGAGATGGAGCAGGTATTTTAATCGACATACCTCATGATTTTTTCCAAAGTGAATGTAGCTTTGAATTGCCCGAACCTGGTCAATACGCCGTCAGCAATGTATTTTTTCCAAGAAAGGAAAATCAACGTAATTTCTGTGAGGCCGTCTTTGAGGAGAACATCAAAAAACAAGGGTTAAAACTTTTGGGTTGGCGTGATGTACCTGTTAACCGCTCTATTCCTGGTAGAATCGCCGCAAAAACCGAGCCATTCGTAAAGCAACTTTTTGTAGCCAAAGAAAATCCAGAGCAGACTTATTTCGATTTTAACCTAACACTATTTATTGCCAGAAAAGTTACAGAGCATACCATTATCAACTCCAAGCTTTCAGAAAGTAAATTCTTTTACGTTCCTAGTCTATCCACAAAGATTATTATTTTCAAGGGACTTTTAATGCCTCATGATATTAGTTTGTTTTATACCGATTTATTGGATTCAAGAGTGGTTACCCGTTTAGCATTGGTGCACCAACGCTTTTCAACCAACACTTTCCCAACATGGGATCTGGCACAACCTTTTAGGTATATGTGCCATAACGGAGAAATAAACACCCTACGGGGTAATGTTTCTAGAATGCTATCCCGCCAGGAATTATTAAAAAGTGACCTCTTTGGAGATGAAATTAAAAATATTCTCCCCATTATCCTGCCTGGAAAATCCGATTCGGCCACTATGGATATGGTCGTCGAACTTCTCTTAATGACTGGGCGCTCTTTACCTGAAGTAATGATGGTATTGGTTCCGGAAGCTTGGGAGAAAAATGATGAAATGTCGGAGTCTAAAAAAGCCTTTTACGAATATCATTCTTGTATGATGGAACCTTGGGACGGACCCGCATCCATCCCCTTTACGGACGGAAACTATATCGGTGCCGTATTAGACCGTAACGGTTTGCGCCCTTCGCGTTATTCTGTCACTAAAGATGATTATGTTGTCATGTCCTCTGAAACAGGTGTGGTTGAAATAGCACCGGAGAACGTACAGTTTCACGGTCGTTTAGAGCCTGGGAAAATTTTTTTAGTAGACATGGAAGAAGGTCGGATTATAAACGACGAGGAAATAAAAGAAAATATCGCAAAAAAGTATCCTTATCAGGCATGGTTAGATACCAACTTGGTTCACCTAAAAGATATTCCATAT
>JBLHNI010000290.1:0-4243 GCA_047650615.1 Maribacter sp. | reverse complement strand
ATCTGGCTGAACTATCGTTTACGCCAACACATATACCTTCTGCACCAAGCGAAAGTTCATTCAATAACTTCTTGACCGTTTTCTTAAATTTCCCATCCTTGTATGGTATAGATGCCCCTAAAAACCCTATGCTTGGACTCCCCAAGTAAGCATCTAGCTTAGCTATTAACTGCTCACTCTTTACATGTTCCAGTTGTTCCGCCAACAAGGCTACCTCGTCCTCGGAAACATCCAATTTTTCGACAAGAAAGACTTCCCATAAGCGTTGCCTTCTAATTACCGAAAGTGCGCATAAACAACCCGCCTCGGTCAAGGAGACTCCTTTATACTTTTTGTAGGCTATCAATTGCTTGTCGGCTAATTTTTTGACCATCTCCGTAACCGACGAAGGCTTGGTATCCATTTTAGTAGCAATCGCATTCGTGCTAATCGTGGCCTGCTCATCCTTCCTCAAATGATAAATAGCCTTAATGTAGTCTTCCTCTGCAGGAGTCATAATGCCTTAAATTTTATGCTAAAATACAAGCTTCTTAACGAAGTTAGATTGAAATAAAAATCAGCATCCCCAGCAAAGAAGCATTTTCTCAAATGGACTGAAATATAATTTTTCGTAAATTAATAGCTAAGTCAGGACTTACATCCGAAACAATGCTGCAAACAAAAAGGCAACCATCAAATAGAATGAAACAATGAAAAAAAATACGGAGTTCTTTTTCTATTCACTTTAGTCTTTGCTTCCTGCTCTAGACAGTCAGACGCAATAATCATGGACCTAGCAACCTCATCATTAAAAATTGCACTGAATGATACAGGATCATTTACATATTTTATTGATGCAAGCACCGGCAAAGACTATATTCTAAAAGACTCGTTGGCTCCCTTACTTTCCGTAAGAGTTAACAATAAAATCATGCGTCCAAAAGCTGCAACGGCTACCGATAGTGCTATTACTTTAAATTTTGAAAATGATATCGTCGCCACCATCAAAGTAAAAGAATACCCCTTTTACATTTGAACTACTATCCATAACAAACAACGATACTATTGAGCTAATTATTTGGGGACCCTACCCTACATCCATACAAAAAATAATTAGCGAAACCGTTGGTTTGGTACGGGATGATGATTTTGCTATAGACGTACAATCCTTAAATATTAAAACGCTTGGAGGATACCCCTGGAATGAAAGCGATCGCATGCCCGCATTCGATATTTTTAAAGAAGAGGAGCTAAACAGTATGCATCCCAAATCGGATGCCAACGTCTTGTATCGGCTTGAAGCTGCAATGCCCATTACTAATGGAAGTAGCTTACAAGCGTATTGCAGAAATAGAACTACCGAAAGGATATTTTCAGATTTTGATCACGATAAAATCGTTGCCCCTCCCTATGATGATGGCGGTATTATTGGTTCTAAAATAGCACTATTTGGAAGTGCTGAAGCTGCAACCTTGGAAACTATAGGTGCTATTGAAATCGCGGAAGGACTGCCCCATCCTATGATTGATGGCGAATGGGCTAAAACAAACCGAAATGCCGCCGCCGCATATCTCATTACTTCTTTTACGGAAAAGACCATCGATGATGCGCTTACATTAACCAAAAAAGCAGGCTTAAATTACCTGTATCACTACGGGAAAACCTTTGAAAGTTGGGGTCATTTTGAGTTATATAAAGGAGAGTTCCCAAACGGGATAGCATGTTTAAAAGAATGTGTGGAAAAAGCAACGGCATGGGGCATAAAACTAGGCAGGCATTGTTTATCAAATTTTATCTCAACCGATGACCCTTACGTTACGCCAGTGCCTGACAAAAGACTTGCTAAAGTAGGGAGTTCCATTCTTGTGAGTGCTATTGATGCGAAAACTAACGAAATAACGATACAAGCCCCGGATTACTTCAACCAAATGAAGAACAATAGTTTAAAAACCGTCATGCTAGGTGAAGAACTGATACGCTATGGTAGTGTGTCTGAAGAAGTACCATGGAAATTATTAGATTGCCAACGTGGGGCATTTGAAACCAAGGTACTGGATCATAAGGATGGCGACACCGTTTCTAAGCTATTAGACCATGCCTACAAGGTCTTTTTAACCGATGCGGACCTCACCAAGGAAATGTCTGAAACTTTGGCCGACATCTATAACCAAACCGGACCACGACAAATTTCCTTTGATGTTCTTGAAGGAAACAGATCTACGGGGTTGGGCACCTACGGCGAATCTTTAATGCCCTATGTTTGGTATACAAACCTATCCGAAGAGTTAAAAAATCATCTCATCATAGATGCCAGTCGCACAACACATTTTTTTTGGCATATCTACAGCCGTATGAACTGGGGAGAACTCTGGTATGCTGGTTTTCGAGAAAGTCAGACAGGATATCGGTTTAACAATCAGGCTTATTTTAAACGAAATTTTATGACGGGCATGCTAGGCTGGTTTAAAATGACCCCTGAAACGAGTATAGAAGATATGGAGTGGATGTTAGCCAAGTCCGCGGGTTACGATGCCGGCTATGCCCTAGTGGCAGATTTGGAGATAATGGCAACTCCGATAAAATATTAGAACTGATAGGCGACTGGGAAAAATTAAGCCTTTCAAATTCATTTACCAAAGCGCAGAAAGAACTGACGCGGGATAACACGAAAGAGTTTTCCATTAAAAAAATTAAGGATGGTGAATGGAACTGGCAAGAGCTTTATTCAGAAATTTTTATCCACGAAAAAAAGGTGCGGCAACCTGGAGAACAGGTACATTCTACGTTTACGGTCAATAATCCAGCAGCAGAACAGATCGGAAGCTTTAGCTTGTCTGCAACTAACGCTGATATAAGTGGCATAGCGATAGAGCTTAATAATTATAAGAAAATTCAGATTCCAATCATAATAAAACGAGGCCAGACGCTCCAATATACCAGTGGAAACGAACTGATTTTATACAATGCCGATTGGAAAATTAATAGCAAAATAGCACTAGATTTTTCTGGTTTTAAAGTTAAAAAGGGCAAAAATTCCATTCCCCTAAACTGCGATTTTGACACTTCAGATAAAGAGGCAAACCTTAAGCTAGAAATACGGGCTAGTGTACAGCACCAAACTTTGGTTTTAAGGGAGTAAATCATCTTTCCTAGTCAAGACATTAATCCTAAAAAGTCTGCTAAAAACAACCCTCCTGTCAAGATTATGTAAACAACATAAAAAAATTAAAAACTAAATATTTATTACTTATCTGACATAAAAAAATTATCTCACAACCTACGATTCACAAACATTAAATCGACTATTAATTGCTATTTTTGATGAATGGCCGTTTTACATTACGATTATATTATTATTGGAGCTGGTGCCGCAGGTCTCATGTTGGCAGATGCTATGGGCAAAGATTCCTTTTTTAAGGACAAGTCCATTCTAATTCTAGATAAGGATACCAAAACAACCAATGACCGTACCTGGTGCTTTTGGGAAAAAGGAGAAGGCCAATTTGACGCCATAGTTGATAAAACATGGAACCACGTCTACTTTGCAGGGAAAAAATTTACAAAACGCTTTAATATCAACCCGTATACCTATAAAATGATTCGCGGGATTGATTTTTATAATTCCGTTCTAGACCGAATTAAAAAACACCCAGAAATTATTTTCAAACAAGCCGAAGTTACAGACGTACTAGATGAGGGTACCCAAGTAACCGTAAAAACGGCGGAAGAAAACTACACAGGGCGGAACGTATTTAATAGCCTCTTTAGCTATGATATGATAAGGCATCAAACAACTTATCCCGTGCTACAACAACATTTTATAGGGTGGTTCGTAAAAACTAGCAAACCTGTTTTTGATACCGATCAGGCTACCTATATGGATTTCTCTATCCCGCAAAAAGGGAATACGCGATTTATGTATGTGCTGCCTACTTCTGAAAACGAAGCGCTTATAGAATACACCTTGTTTTCCGAACATTTGCTACCCAAAGCAGAATATGAAATGGCCATCAAAGACTATCTGGCAAATAACCTCGATTGTCCGGACTATGAAATCATGGATACCGAGATGGGAAGTATTCCCATGACCGCCTATGATTTTAAGGAGCATCATTCAAAAAATATGCGTTATATAGGCACTGCTGGCGGCTGGGCCAAACCTAGTACGGGATATACCTTTAGAAGTACGGCAAAAAAGACCCCCAAGCTAATTGCACATATAAAATCTGGAAAACCTTTAGATACCCTAAGCTATAAAACCAAG
>JBLHNI010000289.1:0-4245 GCA_047650615.1 Maribacter sp. | reverse complement strand
TTTTCGACCAGACCTCTTAATTGGGTGTATTTCTTACCGGTCGGAAGTTTTACTCTTAACCATTTTGGTTTACCTTTTGAAGTAGTTGCATTTTCTTTTACTGCTACAGACATGCCTTTTTTTTATACAAATATACGAACTAAATCACTTATTTATGGACTGATTCTTGGCTTTTGATTGCTAATATCTGTAGTGAAAATTATAGTTGATAGCTTAGTTTTTGCTAGAAATAATTTCAGCCAACAGTTTCTTTGCGCGTAGTAGTTTAACCTTGATGTTGTTAATGGGTTCATTCAGTTTTTCTGCAATACCTGCGTAACTCAGTTCGTTGAAGTATCTTAGGTTGATGACTTCTTGATAGTGTGGTTTTAATTTTTTAATGTCACGAAGTAAATTTGTTAAGTTCTGTTCTTGAATCAAACGGTCTTCCATGGAAGGTGTGTCGTCCAACATTTTTTTTATGGCCTCTCCATTTTCTCTGGTATCTAGGATATTCCTTTTTCTTTTACGAACAAGGTCTATGTGTATGTTCTTCGAGATAGAAATGAGCCAGGTTTTAAAAACGTAGGTATCTTTGTATGTGTTTATTTTGTCAAATGCTTTGGAGAAGGTCTGAATCGTAATGTCTTCTGCATCGTTTTCATTTTCCGTACGCTTCAGTTGAAAACCATAAACATCGTTCCAAAACGTATTCAATAAATTGCTAAAAGCAATCTGATTGCCCATTTTGGCTTTGTTGATGGTCTCTGCTATGGCCTCGGTTTTATTCAATGTTCATTTTGTATCATGATTCTGACAATACTAAAAAATTTCACACCTTAAACAATACTGTCGTTATTACAATCTTGTTCACTTGGTAGTTTGCCACACATGCCACATGCTTCGCCATCTTGATTAAGAAACGGACTTTGACTGGCGCAAGTTCCTGCAAATTCGCCATCTTTTTTTGCCCATATTTTAATAGCGATGCCTAAGAAGGCAAGTCCTAAAAGTCCAATAGTAAGAAATAGAAGTTTCATCCGTGTATAAATTCAAAAAATCAGTTAATATAATTTTAGATATAGCAGCCGATACTACCAATAGTCAATATGAAAATACATTGATAAGATTCGCTTCTAAACTGTTACAAAGATATAAAAATAAAGCCCCGATACGGGGCTTTATTTTTACTTTAATAGTGAAGTTTAGTAGGCAATATTGGCTACTATATTTTCTACCGTAGGGTTTTGATTGCCACCCTTTGGCTCAATGGTGATATACCCAACAGCATTCTTAGCATAAGGCAAGGCTAAAAAGTTGTCGCTTTTTGTTGCTTCTTCTATAATACCAAGATTTAACATTTCTCCGTTTACTTCCGCCCACATTTGAAAACATTGATCTTCTGGAAGATGAGGTAATTTTTTTACATTTATATAGGAGAGTTTTTTAATTGGGTTTATATATGCTACGGCTTTTAACTCCTTAGCATTGTTATTTCCTCTTACGTTATACTTTTTGGTTTGTGGATTGTTGAGTACAATGAATTGGTTTCTAACATCCTCTAATTGTTGTTTCATATCCTCCTCCAACAATTTTATCTTGTTACTTACCATGTTGTTTTCTTCTTGTAGGCTCTGATTCTGATCCCAGAAGAAATAAGAAGCACTCGCGAACATACATGCTACAACGCTTGCGGCCATTGCATATCTAAAGAACTTTCGTCTTCCTGCTCTTTCGGAACGGATTCTAGCTATTATTTTTTCTTTGAGTCCATCAGGTGTTTGTACTGCATGAAGTTTAGCGTAGGTTTCCAAATTTTCCTGAAGCTCGTTGTACACCTTTCTTACTTCAGGGTAGATGGCAATATATCTTTCTGCTTGTAAGGTTTCCATTTCGGTGGTGTCACCCAAGAGGTAGCGTTCCAAAATGTCCGATTCTAAAAATGTTTTTATCTTTTCTACCATCATAATAAATTTAACAAAAGTGCTACAGTTGCCGGGCCATATATTTTACGGAGTTCCCGAAGGCCAATTTTAAGTCTGGATTTGATTGTTCCCAAAGGGATATCCAATTCTTCACTAGCTTCTTGTTGGGTCATTCCTTGAAAAAAGAGGGCGTCCAATACGATTTTATACTTGTCCTCTATCTTATTCAAATGCTCCTGGATGTCCATAAGTTCCGGCTTGGTACTTTCTACACCTATGTTATATACGTCTGAAACGTCTATTTGGATTTCCTTGTCGGTTTTTGTGTTTACACTTCTTAGCTTATCAATAGCGGTATTCCTGGTAATTCGAAAGAGCCAGGTAAATAATTTTGCTTTTGAGGGGTCGTAGGTGTCTGATTTCTTCCAGATTTTAACAAAGCTTTCCTGCAGTACATCTTGGGCAAGATCATCACTACGGACCACTTTTTTGGCTACCCCAAGTAGGGTGTCGCCATAATTGTCATACAAAAGCGAAATGGCTTTATCATTTCGTTCCTGTAATAATTCAACAATATGTTTTTCCAGTAGTGTGCTCATAAAGAGGTGCTGAACTTTTTTGGTTTAAACATCTAAATAGCTGGTTAATCCGTATATTCATTAAACGCTAATTTATAAAATTGATTGTTAAAGCAGCGTTATCTAAAAATATATATCTTTATAAGTATGCAGCTGGTAACTGCTCCTTATTTTTTGGTTAGTTTGGTTTGGTATAGCCCTCGCAATATTAATTGAGAGGGCTATTTTATTAGATTTACTTCGGGTGTAATCTTAATTTGGAACTTTTTTTCTACGGCATTAATTATAGTATTCGCTAGATTCAGTATTTCTTTTCCTGTGGCATTTCCATAATTTACCAAGACCAAGGCTTGGTTTTTATGCACGCCGGCATCCCCAAATCGTTTTCCTTTAAAACCACATTGTTCAATGAGCCATCCTGCCGGTATTTTAAACTGTGTATCGGAAATTTTATAAAATGGCGCCTCTGGGTTTTCTTGGCTAAACCGTTCAAAAGTGTTTTGGTCAACAACTGGATTCTTAAAGAAGCTACCACTGTTTCCTAGCTCCTTTGGGGCGGGTAACCTACTGTTTCTTATGTTTATGACAGCATTGGAAACCTCTATTATGTTGGGACTTGTGATATTATTCTTTGCTAATTCTTCCTCTATGGCGCCGTAGCTGGTGTTGAGGTTATGGTTTTTTTTTGTAAGTTTAAACGTTACCGAGGTAATAATATACTGGTCTTTGCCCTCGTTTTTGAAAAACGATTCCCGGTATCCGAACCTGCAATCCTCTTTGGAGAAGGTCACTAATTTCTGTGTGGTTCTCTCCATAGCCTCGCAGCTAACGAAACAATCTTTTAGTTCTGTTCCGTATGCACCAATATTTTGTACCGGTGCTGTGCCTGTGTTTCCGGGGATAAGGGACATGTTTTCTAAGCCGCCATACCCATGGGTTAAGGTCCATAATACGGTTTCATGCCAGTTTTCCCCAGCCATTACGGTTAAGGTCACGTAGTCATTGTCCTCTGAAACAACTGAAATTCCTTTGATTGCGATATGGATAACCAACGCATTAATATCTTTGGTCAGTAACATATTACTGCCACCGCCTAAAATAAATTTGGGTTGAAATTCATCCCGCTTTAAGATTTGCCTTAATTCATCTACCGTTTGTACCGCTACAAAAAATTTGGCTTTCGCATCTATTCCGAAAGTATTGTAGGCTTTAAGGGAAAAGTCTTTTTTTATTTTCATCAGCCTATATAGCTTTTAAGCGCCTCTCCAAGAATATGGACCGCTCGTTTTAAGCTGCCTTGGTCTAGTACATAGGCAATTCTTATCTGGTTTTTTCCTAGGCCTGGGGTTGCATAGAATCCTCCTGCCGGAGCTACCATCACCGTTTCATTATCTACTCTAAAGTCTTCTAACAACCATTGTGCAAAGTCATCCGCATCTGTTATCGGTAATTCTACAATACAGTAAAAGGCTCCTTGGGGTTTGGCTACTCTTATACCTTCAATTTTTTCAAGTTCAGAAATAAGTAGATTCCTTCTTTGGAGGTATTCAGTTTTTACATCGTCAAAATAGCTTTGTGGGGTATCCAGTGCAGCTTCTGCTGCTATTTGTGCATAGGTAGGAGGGGAGAGGCGTGCCTGTCCAAATTTTAAGGCAGTTGAAATAACTTCTTTGCTCTTGGAAACCAAAAATCCAATTCTGGCTCCGCACATACTGTATCTTTTAGAAACCGAATCTATGATGATTGCATGCTCATCCAAACCT
>JBLHNI010000288.1:0-4245 GCA_047650615.1 Maribacter sp. | reverse complement strand
ATGCTAAAATAAAGGCCTTTAGAGCGCAATTCAGAGGCGTGAGAAATGTAGAATTCTTCCTCTTTAGACTAACTAATATTTTTGCATAAGTCCAAATCCCACAACTTTTGGACTTGATCCTTCATTTTCTGCAAGTTTTCTGCACAAGAAAAAAGGGTTACGCAAGTATTTCGCGTAACCCTTTGATTTTTAAGTGATGGCACTAGGATTCGAACCTAGGACCGCCTGCTTAGAAGGCAGGTGCTCTATCCAGCTGAGCTATGCCACCATTTTTTAATGTGGGTGCAAATGTATTAAAAATATACCCTTGTAAAACCAAAATCATTCAAAAGATGGTTTAAAAACCTCTGGTTTGTAATAGTAATAAATGTTTGAAGTCCGTTTTTAGAATAATATCTAGTGTAGGGTGTTGGTATTCTGATGAATACGTGGTTCTAGGTCTAAAATAGTCAAGAACGTCCGCTCTCATAATTATCGTAATTCTCCCAAATTTGGTCTAATACTTTCAGGAAAATGTCAAACTCGTCTTCGCTTATGTTTTCTATGCTCATGGCACGGATATCTCTTATCAAGGGCATCACACGCTGCATAAGTTCTTTGCCTTCGGGCGTCATACTAAGCTTAAAGCGTTTTTGGTCGTCCCTAAATCGCAACTTCTTTAAAAACCCTTTTTTGCATAAACCACTAATAACCCGAGACGTGGTCGCACGGTTCCTAAAGTTCGTATTGCTGATTTCGGCTTGGGAGGCATCGGTTCCTAATAAATGCACGCGCCGTAAAATAACCCACTGCTCTATGGTCAAGTCAATATTATTTTCTGTAAAGGCACTCAGAAATGTACCCTGTACCTTTTTTAAGGTACGATCTAAATAGACACCAAAACCTTCCGTTCGATCCATAAATTATCGTTCTATGGGTCAAAAATAAGGAGAAAAAACAAAATATTGTTGTTGATGCAACAATATTAAAAATTTGTTGTATTTTTGGATAGGATAATATATAGAATCAATGACTAAAGAACAGGAAGCAGATAGTGCCTTTTTTAAAAGCTATATTTTAGAGGATAGTACGTACAAGGGCGGAGGTAAAAAGATTGTTCTACCAGAAGGGGTTACAGTTCATAAGTTGTCTTCTAATGAAAACCCTTTAGGTTTTTCCGATAAGGCAAAGATGGCAATAGTAACTGCTACTGAGAACTTAAGTTTATATCCTGACAATACGGATGCTAGATTGCGAGCGGCATTGGTCAACGATTTTAATGCTGAACTTTCTGCTGATCATTTCGTAACGGCGAATAGCGGGTCGGAAATCATCGATATTATTTCGAAAGTGTTTTTGTCCGAGGGAGATGAAATTATTGTTTCACAACCTTGTTTTTTACCCTATACCGCATTTACCAGATGGATGGGGGCTACCGCCATAAACGTTCCCATGACTCCCAATTATGATTATGATTTAGATGGAATTTTAAGTGCAATATCTGAAAAAACAAGATTGATTTTTTTGGCATCACCAAATAATCCTTCCGGTACTTATATTCCGCATGATGCTTTAGAAAATTTTTTATCCAAGGTGCCTACCCATGTAATTGTTGTGTACGATGAGGTATACCGTCATTTTGCAGAAGCAACCGATTATACTTCCGCGCTACCTTTTGTGAATGAGGGTTATAATATTATAGCCGTCAATAGCTTTTCTAAAACCTATGGTTTAGCCGGTTTACGAGTGGGTTATTGTTATGCTCCGGTGAAGCTTAGCAACTACATGAGAAAGGTATGTAAGCCTTTTTTACTGTCTTCTTTGGCTCTAGAAGGGGCTATTGCGGCCTTGGAGGACACCGATTTTGTAGCGCGTACCGTAAGCTTAGTAAGGACAGAACGTGATTATGTATTGAATGGATTACAACAATTAGGGATTACCCACTGGCCTACCCAAGGTAATTTTGTATTAATAGACCCACCGATGGCTGATATGGAATTTACTACCTTGATGGAACAACAGGGAATTATGGTGAGGCCTGTTGGTGTTTTTGGCGCTCCGGGAAAGGTGCGAATTTCCTTTGGTGTACGCGAAGCGAATACCGCAATGTTAACCGCTATTAAATCGTTGTTAAATAGCTAGTGAATCAGGAATTATTATATATTTTTAATAACTATGTTGCGAAGGCAATACTAAAGAGATAAGAAAGATGGATACTTCAACTTTACCTAAACTACACGAAAACGCTAAGGATTTTATGCCTATTAATGGCACTGATTATTTGGAGCTTTATGTTAGTAATTCTAAACAAGCAGCACATTTTTACAAAACCGCTTTTGGATTTCAATCGCTAGCTTATGCTGGCTTGGAAACCGGACTTAAGGATAGGGAAAGCTATGTAGTTGGCCAAGACAAGATTCGCTTGGTGCTTACGTCTCCCTTAAAAAGTGGAACGGAAATAGGCAAACATATAGACGATCACGGAGATGGGGTAAAAGTAGTTGCCCTTTGGGTAGACGATGCTACCTACGCGTATAATACAGCTATGGAGAAGGGAGCCAAATCCTATATGGAGCCGAGAACTGAGGAAGATACCGATGGTACTGTTGTGCGTTCAGGAATTCATACCTATGGCGAAACGGTCCATATTTTTGTAGAACGTAAGGACTACAATGGAACTTTTTTACCGGGGTATAGGAAATGGGAAACTCCAGACTATAATCCAACATCGACCGGTCTAAAATTTGTGGATCATATGGTGGGTAATGTGGGTTGGAATAGAATGAACGAATGGGTAGATTTCTATTCAAATGTTTTAGGTTTTACACAAATACTTTCTTTTGACGATAAGGATATTTCCACCGATTTCACGGCACTAATGAGCAAGGTAATGAGTAATGGAAACGGTAGAATTAAGTTTCCAATTAATGAACCTGCCGAAGGAAAGAAAAAATCTCAAGTAGAGGAATATCTCGATTTTTATGAAGGCGAGGGAATTCAACATATTGCAGTAGCTACTGATGATATCATACAAACGGTAAGGGATTTAAAGAGTAGGGGAATAGAGTTTTTGAAAGTCCCCGATACGTATTATGATGTAGTGCTTGATCGTGTTGGAAAGATTGATGAGGATCTTGCTCCCTTAAGAGAATTAGGTATTCTTGTAGATCGTGATGATGAAGGTTACTTATTACAGATTTTCACAAGACCCATAGAACCGAGACCTACCATGTTCTTCGAAATTATTCAAAGAAAAGGGGCACAGTCCTTTGGAAAAGGTAACTTTAAAGCACTCTTTGAAGCTATCGAGCGAGAGCAAGAACTCAGAGGTACATTGCATTAACAAGTTCGGAGTTTTGAGTTCAGAGTTATATTTTTACTAATTCTGAACTCATAACTTCAAACTCATAACTTTAAAAAATGCCTATATATCATAAGTTAGGAAAGTTTCCGCAAAAGCGGCATACCCAGTTTGAGAAGCCAGATGGCAGCTTATATTATGAGCAGCTTTTTGGAACTATCGGTTTTGACGGTATGTCTTCTTTACTCTATCATGTGCACAGGCCTACACAGGTAAAAGAAATAGGTAAGGCTATAGACATAACCCCGAAAATTGCGGTGGCTAAGAATATCGCCTCTCGTAAGCTTGTTGGGTTTGATGTAGCACCAAAAGACGATTTCTTGGAAGCTCGGGAACCTATGATGGTCAATAGCGATGTACTTATTGGTCTAGCGGCTCCTAGAAAGTCGATGACGGATTATTTTTATAAAAACGCGGATGCGGATGAGATGCTGTTCATTCATAAAGGAACAGGTACCTTAAAAACATTCTTAGGAAATATTCCTTTTGAATATGGGGACTACTTGATTATTCCTCGAGGGATGATTTATCAGATGGAATTTGATACCGAAGAGAACCGCATTTTGTATGCAGAATCTTCAAACCCTATTTACACCCCAAAGCGTTATCGTAATTATTATGGACAGTTGTTAGAGCATTCTCCGTTCTGTGAACGAGATTATAAGCTACCCCAAGATTTACAAACACATGACGAAAAGGGTGAGTTTGTAATGAAAATAAAGAAACAGGGGATGCTGCACCATTTGGTATACGCTACACATCCTTTTGATGTTGTAGGATGGGATGGCTACAATTATCCTTACGGGTTTTCAATTCATAATTTTGAGCCTATTACAGGCCGTGTACATCAACCGCCACCAGTGCATCAGACTTTTGAAACAAGTGCTTTTGTTATTTGTTCCTTC
>JBLHNI010000287.1:0-4249 GCA_047650615.1 Maribacter sp. | reverse complement strand
CTCTATGAAAGTATACACAAATCAACCTGCGCTTGTGGTGTATACGCCTTTGGATTTTCCAGGAATCTGCTTTGAGACACAAAACTATCCCGATGCACCCAATCAACCCGACTTTCCAAACAGTGTATTAAGACCGGGCGAAACCTACAACAACATTACCATCTTTAAGTTTGATTTAGTACCTTAGAATAGGAATTCGATTGAACAAGTCCAAAACAACAGCTATGAAGTTTTTAAAAAGATTACTTATTTTTTTAGTAGTTCTGGGAGCTCTATTCTTCTTTGTGGGTATGCCTTTGTTACAAACGCAGACCAAGAAGCACAGTCCTGAAAAAACCACGTCCTACGTTTTAAAGGGTGCAGAACTGCGGGTAAACTACTCGAGTCCATCAAAAAAAGATAGGCTAATTTTTGGGGAATTGGTGCCGTTTGGTAAGGTTTGGCGCACAGGAGCCAACGAACCAACGACCTTTACCAATTCGGAAACCGTGAAAATCATAGATAAGGACCTTCTCCCGGGAACCTATTCCATATGGACCATACCAGAAAAAAATAGCTGGAACGTAATATTTAACAAAGAGGTTCCCGATTGGGGTGTTACTCTATTGAGTGGTGGACAGAAAACGACAAGAAATGCTGAACAGGATGTACTCCAAGTAGAAATACCTGTTAGGGAACTCACCATACCGGTAGAAGATTTTACGATGTTGTTTGAAGACGACAATCAGTTGTATCTAAACCTATCGTGGGACACCGTAAAGATTCGTATTCCCATCAATAAATAAACCTTGAACGAGAACGGTACCAAGATTACTATATCAAATAAACCAAACGCAAGCGGCTCTGGACCCTATTATGTTCCGGAAGAACTTGTTGAAGGTATCCTTAGTAATAACATCGCTGCCCTGAGTAAAGCAATTACTTTGGTCGAAAGCACAAAACCAGAACATCAAGCGATTGCGAATCGTATTATCGAGTCCTGTTTATCTCACAAAAAAGAAACACTCCGCATTGGCATTACCGGCGTACCAGGGGTTGGAAAAAGCACATTTATAGAAGGTTTTGGAAAGATGCTTACCCAAATGGGAAAAAAAGTAGCGGTACTTACCGTAGATCCTACAAGCAGTAAAACTAAAGGGAGCATACTAGGAGACAAGACTCGTATGCAAGAATTGGTACAAGACCCTAATGCGTTTATAAGACCATCGCCATCCGGAGATTCTCTTGGAGGGGTGACCAGAAAAACCAGAGAAAGCATCATTCTTTTAGAGGCCGCCGGCTACGACACTGTCATTATAGAAACCGTTGGGGTGGGACAAAGCGAAACTGCCGTACACAGTATGGTGGACTTCTTTTTATTATTAAAACTTTCTGGCGCAGGCGATGAATTACAAGGGATAAAAAGAGGTATCATGGAAATGGCAGATGCGGTCGCCATCAACAAAGCGGACGGCGAAAACCTTAAAGCCGCAAAACTTGCCGAAGTAGAGTTTACAAGGGCTTTGCAATTATTTCCTCCAAAAGAAAATGGGTGGATTCCTAAGGTCATGCGCTGTTCTGCTATGGAAAAAAAGGGGTTAGAACTGATCTGGGATGTGATTCAAGAGTTTGTAAAAACGAGTAAAGCAAATGGATTTTTTGAACGGAACAGGCAGGAACAAAACAAAAGCTGGTTGCTGCAGCACATAGAACAAAGCCTTAAAAACGATTTTAACCGAGATGTAAAAATCAAAAAGATACTTCCCAATTTGGAAGAAAAAGTAATGAATGGCACACTTTCACCTTTTAATGCCGCCCTACAATTGTTAGCTATTTATCGAAATAAATAAAGGTTAGTTTGTTACGAATTATAAATCTATTCTTAAGTTTCATTACCAAATAGAAAACAACCATAGAAACGGTACTCTATTTTCATTTTGCAATTTAAGTACCAGCTAATAAACATAAAAAATAGCCAGTACAGTAGAATACATTAAAGGTGGTATGTATAAAATTAGTTTTGAAGACCAAGCAGGTTATGCGTTCAGCAAATATCTATCTCCTGTTCCAGTACATCAAGGACAGGAGGTTACGGAGACCTATATCTCAAGATTAAAAAAACAGTTTCCCGATGCTGGTTTTAGTAGCAACCCTAATGACCCAAATTTTCAGGAGGGCGTTACGGATACGTTTACACTACCCGCCATCGGCTGGCATAAAGCGGTTTATTTGATTTCGGCCATGTATCTATTCCCTAAATCGTTTGGTTGTCTTAATCCTGTATGCTCTAAACTAGCAAGCAAAAGTTAAAGGCGGATTATCTTCGAAAATCAAAAGAAATCCAATCCGCATGTCCAATATACCTCAGCTCATTTTCTGGGTTCTTAAATACAAGATATAGGGTCTCTTTTTTTAAGGTCGGTGTTACAGGGATTTCATAATATATAGTTTCTGTCCCGCCCGAATAACGTAGTGATTGCTTACCGATAATAGGACCATCAACTGCCCCTTGTCTAATTTCCAAAACACCCTTGTAGTCATAGTTTCCGGCATAGAAAGCAGCATACTTCAGGTGGTGCAAGTTTTCTAGGTTCACATTATCGAACCGTAGAAAAGAATTATGAACTAAGCCACCAACAATTTTTACCGAATTAGTGCTCCACGTGTTTGTTCCTTCACTTATTTCATTGGCATCTTCCGCTTCAATTTTTTGACTATAGAAAATAAATTGCCCTTGAATGTTCAACTCCGATTCTGGCTGCCCAGCGTTTCCTTGGTCTCTATAAGAGGCCATGAGCACATAGGTACCCTCGCCCTTTAAAGGGGCATGTTTGTTGAACGTCAATGTACCTTCTAAGGGTAACGAAGCTTGGACCTCTTCTTTATTCGGTTTTAACGTGAGAATATAGTCAACGATTTGGGCTACCTCTTCCATATTCAATTGCGGATGTGCAGACATAGCACCTTCACCCCAAACACCACCACCGCCTTTAATGATTTTAGACACCAGATAACCGGTATCGGCTTTTCCGTATCTCATAGCAATTTCAGTATAACTGGGACCATTCACGTTTTCAATAGTAGCATGGCAGGCCTTACAGTCAGACGCTTCTATTATCCTTCTTCCTTCGGGAATAACATTTCTTTGGTGTCCTATTGTCGCTTTTACCATATCCTTCCCTTCAGGTATGTAATCAAAGGTTACGTTAACGTTTTTAGCAGAAATAGAATTATCCAAAGTGGACCCATCCTGCCTATCGTTTACGATAATCTTATAGTCTATTTTTTTGCCATGCCAATAGGTCGAATCATTTTCAGAAACTTCAATAGATAGCGTCGGAGCGTCGTTGCCAACTAGGATTTTCGTATTGCTGGTTGTTGAATTTCCTTTGGTATCGGATACTTTCAATCGTACGTTATAGACTCCATCATTCTCGAAAATAAATTCCGGGTTTTCTTCGGAAGATTGTATAGAATCATCTGTAAAGAACCATTCATAGCTTAGTTCATCACCATCGTAATCCAAAGATTCGCTTCCTGTAAATTGCACGGTTAATGGAGAGGCTCCTACGATTTTATCCTTCCCTATTGTAGCAATTGGGCTTCGATTACCTGGTAAATAGGAAATACTACTCAGACGGGCGTCTAAGTTTTGTGAATTCCATTTTTGACCGTATTCCAGAACGTACATTTTCCCGTCAGCACCGAAAATCATATCCATTGGGTGGGAGAATTCTGTATTGGGCATAAAGGCATCTGCTTTTACAAAGTTCTCGTCTTCATCCATCGTAATTACATACACCCAATCACGCATCCATTCATAAACAAATAATTTACCTTCAAAATAATTTGGGAAGGCTATCTCAGCATTGGGATTATCAGAAGCTCGGTACACCGGTCCTGCCATCGGGTTTATACCGCCATCACCCATCCAAGGAAATTCTTCAGAGCGATAATAGGTCATGGGTATCATAGACTTTTGCGCTGGTGGTAGTTTTTTTATTCCGGTATTGTTAGGCGAATCATTGACTAAATTAGCTGGGTCAAACTTTGGTCCCGCTGTTTCTGTGGTAAAATCGAAATCATTATACGTCTCATTGTAGCCCCTTGTGTAGGGCCAGCCCCAAAATCCAGCATGACGAGCTTGATCATATTCCCCCATACCGCTCGGACCGCGATTTGGGTCTGCCTTGCCAGCATCCGGGCCTACATCGCCCCAATATAGATACCCTGTTTTACTGTCTATGGAATGTCGAAAAGGATTACGATT
>JBLHNI010000286.1:0-4274 GCA_047650615.1 Maribacter sp. | reverse complement strand
CTGGGTGTCCGTTTTATGAGTTGCCTACTATCCACAGCAAATATCTTAATTTTATGGCTTATTGTGGACCATCCAAAAAAGAATGGATTTATTCCTCATTTTTTCGTTCTTGTCTTTTCTATGACCTTGTTGAACGCCTACGGTTTTTTAACGTTACCAGATACGCCGTTACTGTTTTTCACTTCCTGTTTTTTATTAGTTTATAAAAAATTTATTGAAAAGCCTTCTTTAGCGGTGTCGGTGGTACTAGGAATCGTAATGGCTTGCTTAATGTATAGCAAATACCACGCTGTATTGGTCATCCTTTTTGTGCTATTCTCCAACTTACAACTCGTTAAAAATAAATTTTCATGGTACGCCGTTGTAATCGCATTATTGTGCTATTTGCCTCATTTTTATTGGCTATATGAACATGATTTTGTCTCTATAAACTATCATATTTCTGAACGCCCTAACGGTGCTTATAGTTTTGAGAAATACACTTTAGGTTTTTTTGTGAACTTGCTAGCTATTTTTGGATTAACATTTCCATTTATATATCAAGCCCTATTTAAGACCAAAACAAATGGTCTTTTTACCAAAGCACTTTTGTTTTTGACCTATGGTGTTATCCTCTTCTTTTTCCTTTCTAGCTTTAACCGGAGAATACAAGCGCAATGGGTTATTATCATTTGTATTCCAATGGTAATCTTAGTGTTTCAATATATGTTAGACAATAAAACCAGCGCAAAATGGATTTACCGTTTAGGGCTCGCTAATATTGCCATAGTGCTCTACCTTCGTATAGGTTTAGTGCATCAACCATTACTCTTCAATATTTATTACGAGACACATGGGAACAAGGAATGGGTTAAGCAAGTTGCCAACGAAGCGGGAAGTACTCCAGTCGTTTTTGAAAACTCCTACAGAAATGCACCCATGTATAGTTTTTACAGCGGAAACACTTCTTTTTCGCTCAATAATGTGCGTTACAGAAAGAACCAATATTCCCTTGACGATTCGGAAGAAACCGTGCGAAACAAGGAAATACTTTACATATCCAGATACAGCAAGGATGGCCCTTTTCAATTTACGAAAATGTCCGGTACTGAATTTATTGGCGACTACATCACAAATTTTAATTCGTACCGGAAACTCGATTGTATCATCGACACAGATGAGCACGAAATTAATTTGGGTGAAAGTCTTGAGTTAAAAGTGTACAACCCCTATAATTTTAAGGTTCCGCTTACCGAATTAAAGTTTGGAATAGCTTATTTAGATAACTACAAAAAGGTAAAGGAAATTAAGCCATTAACCGTGAGCACGCTTAAAGCAGGTACTGAAGTATTACAAGCTAAAGACACCACTTATTTTAAAATAACGCTCCCTACCCCTTACGAAATAGAAAAGCCAGCTTATTTTAGAGTAGTTATTTCGGAGAACAATCTGTATTTTGGACTTAACGGTAAACCTGTACCTTTACCCCAATGAATCCCATTTTAAGAAGTCCCGAATCGCTAGATTGGATTACCCTAATTATATTTGGCAGTTTACTTTTTGTACTGATAGCCAAGGGCATCTATTATGTTCGTTTTTTAAATTATATTGTGCTGCCGTTCAACAACAAGTATATTTTTATGTACAACAAAAAAGAACGTTTACTCAACTGGTTTCATGTTCTGTTTACCATTTTTCAAGTAATCAACACGGCGCTGTTTCTTTTCTTCGTTTTCAAAAATTTAATAAATTCAGGAAATAACCAATACCCTTTTTTATATCCATTACTGCTCGTAAGTTCCTTTTTATTCCTATTGTTAAAGATGGCATTACAACTAACAAACGGCTTTATTTTTGGGTCTCAATCCATTTTTAGCGAAATAATCTTCAAGAAAACATCATATTTAAACTACGGTGGTATCCTATTTTTCTTGGCAAATATCTTACTAGCTTATGTTAATATTAGTCCTAATGTTGTGATTTTCATAGCCATATCCTTATTCTTAGGTATTAATATGATAGGCTGGATACTAGTACTGAAGAATTATCAAAACTTCTTTGCAAATTATTTCTTCTATTTTATTTTGTACCTTTGCACACTCGAAATTGCACCCATAGTAATAATAGGAAGCCTTCTCAAATAGTGCGCCATATGAAAGTAAAAACGATTTTGGTATCTCAACCGGAACCAAAAATGGAAAATTCTCCCTATTCCAAACTTATTGACAAAGAAAAAATCAAGGTAGACTTTAGACCGTTTATACATGTAGAAAGTGTGGATGCTAAAAGCGTCCGACAGCAAAAGATAGACCCTAAAGAATTTACCGCGATTATTCTTACAAGCAGGAATGCGGTAGATCATTTTTTTAGGATTGCTGAAGAGATGAGATTTAAAGTACCTGACAGTATGAAATATTTTTGCCAGTCGGAAGCCGTGGCTTATTACCTACAAAAATATGTTGTTTATAGAAAGCGTAAAATTTACGTTGGAAAAAGACAGTTCTCGGAATTAGTGCCGCTTATTAAAAAGTATAAGGACGAGACCTTTCTTTTACCGTCATCAGATGCTCAGAAACAAGACGTTCCAGACCAATTAGATGCTTTAGGCATCTCATGGAAACGAGGTATTTTTTACAAAACGGTAATCAGTGATTTATCTGATTTAAGAAATGTCTACTACGATATCTTAGTTTTCTTTAGCCCCTCTGGAATTGAGTCCTTACTACAGAACTTTCCGGACTTTGAACAAAACGAAACAAGAATTGCAGTTTTTGGAAACTCTACTGTAGATGCGGCCACCTTAGCAGGTCTTCGAATAGACATTAAGGCACCAACACCCGAAACACCTTCTATGACGATGGCGCTACAGAAGTATGTTATAAGTGTTAATAAATAGCAAACCCTACAATAATAGATACATCATAAAAAACCCGACAATCTTGCCGGGTTTTTTATGCTTAAATTTTATCTGAGAAAAATAGATTACTTCGTGGTTAACAAAGAGGACTCAAGCAACTCGTAAAACAATGGACTTCTTTAAAATCCGTATCGCTGTGGACCACCTCGTCTAATCTCTTCGCTAGCATAGCTTTCGAACTTTTTAAAATTTTCCCTAAACGCGTTTGTAAGTTTAAAAGCTGTAGCGTAATATTTTTTATCATCGTTCCAAGTAGTTCTTGGACTTAAAACATCTGTTGGAACACCAGGGCATTTCCTGGGCTGCGCAACTCCGAAAACAGAGTGTATGTGGTAGTTATTATAAGAATACAATCCCAAGTCTCCGTTTAGAGCTGCACTTATCATGGCCCTTGTATATTTTAATTTCATTCTAGTTCCAACTCCATAAGGTCCGCCTGTCCAACCTGTATTTACCAACCAAACGTCCACACCGGTTTCCTTCATTTTCTTACTTAACATTTCGGCATACTTTGTTGGATGTAAAGGCATAAAAGGAGCGCCAAAACACGCGGAAAACGACGGTTGTGGTTCGACAACACCAGCTTCGGTACCAGCCACTTTTGCAGTATAACCAGAAATAAAGTGATATGCCGCCTGGCTAGGCGTTAGTTTTGATATTGGAGGCAGCACTCCAAAAGCATCTGCGGTTAAAAAGAAAATATTCTTGACATTTTCCCCAATAGAAGGTTGCCTTATATTATCTATATGGTAAATAGGATAACTTACACGCGTATTTTGTGTTATTGAGGTATCGGTAAAATCAACATTATTTTTGTTATCCAAAACAACATTTTCCAATATCGCACCAGGCTTTATAGCTCCGTAAATCTCGGGTTCTTGCTCCTCCGATAAGTTGATGACCTTAGCGTAGCAACCACCTTCAAAATTAAAAACAGTATTCTTGTTGGTCCAGCCATGTTCATCATCTCCTATCAGTTCCCTGTTTGGGTCTGTGGACAATGTTGTTTTTCCGGTACCGGACAATCCAAAGAATATAGCAGTATCACCTTCTCTTCCCACATTAGAAGAACAGTGCATAGGCAAGGTATTCTTCTCCACAGGTAGTATAAAATTCAAGGCAGAAAATATACCTTTTTTAATCTCCCCAGTATATCCTGTACCACCTATCAAGGCAATCTTTTTGGTAAAGTTTAGAATAGCAAAATTATGTTGTCTAGTACCATCCTCGATTGGATTAGCCATAAAACCGGGAGCATTAATCACTGTCCATTCTGGTGTAAAGTCTTCCAACTCCTTCTCCGTAGGCCTTAAAAACATGTTGTACGCAAACATGTTAGACCAAGGATATTCATTTATAACCCTAATATTAAGTTTAT
>JBLHNI010000285.1:0-4278 GCA_047650615.1 Maribacter sp. | reverse complement strand
TACCACGGTTATAAATACCCATGACATGAACTCTGTTATGCAAATTGGAGAGAAAATTCTATTTCTAAAAGACGGACTTATGGAATGGGAAGGCACTAAGAATGAAATCTTTAAAACGGATAACCAAGCGGTTACCGATTTTGTGTATTCTTCAGACCTTTTCAAAAAAGTACGTCAAATGTATATTGAGGAACGAAATTAGAGGGTCCCTACGAATCTAATGCTGCCAATTGTTAGCTATTGTTATCAAACGGCCATCAATCCAAAACTACCTCTTTAATCTGAAGGTTTTTGTTTCGTAAACGAAGTTTTAACCACTCGTGTAATTTTTTGACGTCTTTCTCTGTGTCTAAGCGCTTGGCTTCCTTTTTCCACGTCACTTCAAAAACAGGAATCGTATCCGTTTTTGCAAAATCGGTAGAAATCATGTAAGAATACGCCAATCGAGATAAGTTCTCATAATTGGTTTTAGCCTCTAGACTTATTTCCGGAAAAGGAATCTGTCCTGCCGTTCCCTTGTTCAATCGCATTAGTTCCGACTCTAAAAAAGAGATTTTTTCATCCTTACTAGACAGTTGGTTCTTCTGGGACTCATATAATTCGTTTACATATTTCAGCTGGTCGGTAGCTTTATTTTTGGACCCTTGAACAACGTTAAGGATAGTCCTTTTTAGCTTGGGATATTCGTTCATCTGCGTTTCCCAAGTGGCAATAATATTCTCCGGAATCGTCTCATTTCCCATAAAAACGACCTCTACCAAGGGGTTTTCTCCCTCATTAAACTCTATATCCGTAAAATTATCTAAGAACCTACCTTCCCCTGAAAATTGGTAGGGAGCAATTTTCTCCTCCACAAAACTAGTTGCGTCCTTACGGAATAGTGATTCCTGAAATACATTGTAAAACGTAAACCCTGCAGGCACCATTACAAGAACGGCTACCAGAGATGCCATACGTGCTATGAACCTACGCCGTTGCGAATTCACGTAACGCACCATAGGAAATCGCAATAATTTTATCACCAAAAAAGTAGCCAAAGCAATAAATATGGTATTGATGGTGAAAAGGTACATGGCACCGCCAGCGTAATCCCAATTACCAATAGCCAAGCCAAAACCAACCGTACACAAAGGCGGCATTAAAGCGGTAGCAATTGCGACCCCAAAAATAACACTGGCTATAGTTCCTTTTTTTGCTCTCGCTATTACCAATGCTAATCCCCCAAAAAAAGCGATTAATACATCCCTAATATCAGGTGCGGTTCTAGCAAGCAATTCAGACGATTCGTCCCGAAGCGGAAAAAACTTAAAAAATAAAAATGCGGTCAATACACTAAGCACAACCATGACCGCAAAATTCTTTAAGGACCGCTTTAGCGTATCTATATCATTAATACCGATAGAAAGACCTATGCCCAAAATAGGCCCCATAAGAGGAGAAATAAGCATTGCCCCAATAACCACCGCGGTGGAGTTTGCGTTTAATCCGATTGAAGCGATAAATATAGAGCAGATAAGAATCCAAGACGTATGGCCTTTAAAGGGAATATCAGCTATAATCGCTTCTTTGGTTGCTTGCTGATCTGTATTGGTACGGATATCCAAAAGTTCTGACAAGAACTTTTTAGTGCTCCCCAGTAATCCCTGTAAATCCTTCTTTACATCCTCCCCACTTTCTATAGTACTATCTGTGGGTGTGCTATTATCCTGACCTGATTTATCTTGCATACTTATGCGTACTTATCGCCGAATTTATCTTTTACTTTATTCAGCACTTTTTTAATATCCTGCTCCTTAGACTTAGGGTATATTAAAAGTACATCTTTTTTATCTACAATAATATAATCCTGTAACCCGTCTACCACTACTATCTTATCTTTGGGAGAACGTATCATATTTCCAGATGCATCCTCGGCCAATACTTGTGCGTTTACTACGGCATTACCAGATGTGTCTTTATCCAGTTTATCGAATAAAGAACCCCAGGTGCCCAAATCGTTCCAATCAAAGGTAGCTGCCAAAACGTAAATGGCCTTGGACTGTTCCAAAATTGCGTAATCAATAGAAATATTTTCGGCTTTCGGATAATTTTCTGCAATAAAAGCACTTTCTTCTGATGTATTGTACGCTTCCATCCCTTTGGCAAAGAGTTCATACTGCTTTGGTTGATGCGATTTAAACGCATCGACAATCGTTTTTACGCTCCACATAAAAATTCCAGCATTCCATAAAAAATTGCCTTGTGCTAAAAATTCCTTCGCCGTTTCATAGTCGGGTTTTTCGCGAAACTGATTTACTGTTTTGAGTTGCGTATCATCTGTCTTATCAAATTCGACATACCCAAAACCGGTGTTGGGAAAGGTTGGTTTTATACCTAACGTACATAACACATTTTCTTGCTCACATTTCTCAAAACAGACCGTAACGTCTTTTTCAAATGCTGCTTCATCTTCTATCCAGTGGTCGCTTGGCGCTACGATCATTACCCCATCCGGATTCATTTTCTGAATCTTTAAGGCTGCATATAGAATACAGGGAGCTGTATTCCGCATGGTAGGTTCCAAAACCACTTGGTCTTGCTTTACCATGGGCAATTGTTCCAGTACCAAATCGTTGTACCGTTCGTTCGTGAGAATGAGAATATTCTCAGTGGGAACAAATTTATTTAATCGTTGGAATGTTTTTTGTATCAAGGTGGTTCCCGTACCTAACATGTCATGGAACTGTTTTGGATTCTCGGAGGTGCTTACGGGCCAAAATCTTGAGCCAACTCCACCGGCCATTAATACTGCATAATAATTCTTGTTCATCTCAGTTGTTTATAAGTTCTACCTCGGCATTGGGTTGAAAAAGGTATACTTTCCCTGAACTCACCTCAACACACTCGTATCTTTTTGTTCGTCTATTGCCTTTTCTAAAAAGTTTTCCATTATATATTCGAAAAATACTCCCTACCGGCAATTCAAAAACGTAAGATTTATCTGATTGTTGTTCGTCGAACTTTTTTAGGGCGATGGACAAATGCGCATCCGTACTGCTACTTGCCTTTGGGTTTCTAAAATGCCGTGCCAATAACGGAAGTAAGCCAGAAGGAAATATCTCCGGTCGTATAAAAGGAAGCATCATATATTGAAACGTATGCTTCCACTCCAATCCGTGAGGCTTAATACGCTTACCGTATTTTTCAAAAGCAACTAAATGGGCAATTTCATGCACCAGGGTAATCAAGAAGCGATACCTATTTAGTGTGGCATTTACCGTAATCTGATGCTGTCCGTTCTCAAGCCTTCTATAATCTCCATGTCGCGTGACCCTTTCGTTTACTATTTTCAAATGCACGGCATTCGTTTTAATAAGCGCCATGCATGGTGCAACAGCACGTTCGGGCAAATATGTACTAAGGACGCTTTCCATTCCAACAAAAATACCTGAAAAAATAGGATTGGATTAGTATTGTGGTGGGAATTTGAGGTAGCGAAAAAAGTAAATAGTGGAAAAAGTAATAAGCAACCAAAACTAGGGACACTTTGAGTACCTGATATAGGTTTATCACAAGAGAAAACCATTTGTACTTGGCGGCAAGAAAACTAAAACAACCGCACTTATATATAATTATGAAAGCGCTGCAGAGACTTTACAATCTTCTTCTTAGTCTCTAAAATAGTCCTTGGTGTTCCCTATAAAAAGATTACCGCATTTGTCATCTACTTACCAATGACAAAAAGGGAGTTCATAACGCTGCAAAGAGAGTAATAACCCTGTTGTTAAACTTCTATTTAATTTTATATTTATCCTTAGTATTTGTATTTTACAAATTAAAAAAACCTATGGCGTACTGATACTCACTTGTAACATCTTACCATTGTACAAAGCCTGCCCCGTTAAGGCAAAATTCATAATATAATTTGCCATTTGTAGCGCCGTAACTGGTGCTTGATAGCCCGGAAAAGCTTCAGCTAACATTTCGGTCTGTACGGCACCTAGTGCCAATACATTAAAAGAGGGGCCTTTTTCCTTAAACTCCTCCGCCAAAAGCTCGGTCATGGTAATTACTGCTCCTTTACTAGAACTGTAAGCGGATAGCCCGGAAAATTTAGCACTCCCTTGCACGCCTCCCATAGAACTTACTGTAACTACATGATTACCCTTACCCATATACGGGACCACTATCTTGGTGACGGCGGCAACGCCAAATACGTTTACGGCATAAACGTCCTTAAACTCTTCCATTGAAGTTTCTAAAAAGGGTTTATTGACTAGTTTTCCGGCGTTGTTTATC
>JBLHNI010000284.1:0-4292 GCA_047650615.1 Maribacter sp. | reverse complement strand
TAGCGTTTCATTCCTACACGATTATACACTCTACCTTCAAAATCAAAAGGATAATATACATAATAGCCTAACTGCGTTACAATACTCGTTTTATTAATGAACAATTCATGACCCACAAAAAGGCCTATCCTTCTGTAATCATCGTCAATATTTACGTCCATTTCAGGAAAAGAGGTGCCTTGAAAACGTATCAATTCCTTTAAAAAATTAGAAAAAAACACATCAGCTCCAAACTGAATAGCACTTTTTCTACCTAATCTTTTATCTGCATAACCAGATAAGACAAAGAAGCCATATTGACCGGAGCCAACCACATCGCTTTCATTAATTCCTCCACGCAAGGCGAGATTATAGCGCAAAGGCTCTGTTACTTTTTCCTTAGGAGCTTTTGGGATATATTTTAATTCCTTTCCACCGTCTAAATCATACACTAACCCTGCATTAAACGCAAAGGTATTCGTAGATGTATTTGGAGAACGTACATTGGCGTTGGAATAATGTATCACAGACACCCCTACTTTAAACCCCAAACCTTTAAAAATATTCTCTTTATGGTAGTTAAGCATCAAGTAGGTAGAACTCATAAAATCCGAGCCGTAAGCATTATTTCTAAAATTGGTCTCCTTGTCATAAGGATTGGTAGTATAGGCAAGTCCCTGACCTATTCTAAACTGGATATTACGCTTTAAAAAGTAGAAGTTATAATGCGCGTATATGCTATAATTCTCACCTAAAGTTTCGCTATTCATATCTTGATATATGAACGAAACTCCATAATCGGGATAATTATATAGAGCTTCCCATTCTCGAGAACCGTATGTTTTCCTGTTAAAACTTAAAATAACACCACCCGGATGATCTGTTATTAAATGGGATATATCCGGATTATGCAATAAGACCGAGCCATTAAATTGACTCGCATCCAAAGTATATTTTTTTACTACTGCACGATCTTCTTGAGAAAGACAAAAGCCGAAAGAAAATAGTAAACAAAAAACAAATAGCTGCCTCATTGGATACAAATATAATGCATAAACGTGGCTTAATTTTCTGTAAATTTTAACTTAAATTAATAATATAAGTAGGGTAAATTCCTTTTAATTTGTTGTATTAAAAACCCTCTACTATGAATACCCCCACAATAACTACAAGAATTCTAAAAAAATTTCTATTAGTACTATGTTTTGTTTTTATCTCCAGTTCCTGCAACAAAGATGACAATAATGGAGTACCACCTATTACCGAAGAGGAAGAAACAATTGAAAACAATCCTTTAGGATTAGAACTACAATCAGAATTTACCAACGAACAAGACTACAGAGTAGTTGCAGATGGTATTTTTGCTATTTGGTGGGACCCAAGATTTGATCATGAAAATGACATTCCTTTTATGCTAGATACATTTAAGACACTCAGACAAGATTGTTTGAACAACTTAGGAATGAAAGACCCTCCAAATGTGGCTGCTGGTGTGTTTTTTAATATTTACATTCACCATGGAGAAAGAGATAACTTACCAAATGGCTGGGGCAATGGAGTAGGAACCAATTCATTTGGAGTACCCTACATGACTTTGCCTGAAGGAGCACACGCAGACTTTAACAATCTTCTTCATGAAGGTTTTCATATATTTCAATATTCCAATAATAGCCCAGGATTTGCTTATGATGGTGATACCAGCTGGTACACCGAAGCCACAGCACAATGGTATGCAGTAAGTAGAAATCCTAATGCCTTTGATACTTTTATTGAAATTGGAACATTGACTTCAAATCCACACTTGGCACTTTGGCATAGCTTTGGTAATGAAGCGCCTGGAGACCCTACTGATTGGCTATATCAAGTTAGGCAATACGCTATGCAGGCATGGTTATACTATATGACCAGCCAAGAAAGTGTTGCGGAAAATTTAATAACAGACGGCTACTATTCTGGAACCAATTTAAGCCCTCAAGAGTATCATTATCAAAATATAGGCTCAGAAAGATTACGAGAAATTTTTGCAAACTGGGCAGCCAGAAATACCTTAGATTTTGACTATCTTACTAGACAACAGGTTGCAAGAGCCAGGATAGAACTTAATGATTTTGCAGATTTTTCTAATAACAAACCTTATGCGCTTACCCTTAGCGGAACAAATTTCATAGGCACTCATAATGCCCCAGCAGACTTGAAGCCAAGAAGTTGGGCCTACAACGTGATCAAATTGGAAAACATACCAAACGGTAATTATACAATTTCATTAAATGGAGAGGATGAAGGATCTGAAGGAGCAGCAAGCCATTTTGAAGGAAGGTTCGTTACAAAAGGGCAGTCACAAGTACAATCGTTTACCATGAATTCAGCAACTAATGGAAGCTTTAATTTAACGCTAGAAAACCCTGTGGAAGAAGCCTATATTATTATAGCTTCAGTTCCCGAGCAATTTAAATCAGCACAAAACTACGGTTATAGCATTACTATTTCTCAATAAATTACAAACCCCGCCAATAGTCTTCAACTAAAGCGGGGTTTTATTTTGTAATTATCGTTAACACCTTAGCTAAAAAATAGATTTGGCAATTGCCTTTATATTATCAGACTTACCCATAGAATAATAGTGAAGTACAGGAACTCCGGCATCCTTTAACTCTTTTGATTGTTGAATAGCCCATTCAATCCCTACTTGTCTAACTTCCTTATTATTTTTACAATCATCCACCGCCTCAATCAAATCTTGTGGTAAATCTATTCGAAACACCTGTGGCAATAATTGCAAATGTCGTTTTACGGCAAGTGGTTTAATTCCGGGAACAATAGGTACATTTATTCCCATGGCTTTGGCAGCTTCCACAAACTTGAAATACTTTTGATTATCAAAAAACATTTGCGTTACCACATAATCGGCACCGGCTTCCACCTTTTCTTTTAAACGTTTTAAATCTGATGTTAAAGAAGGAGCTTCCAAATGCTTTTCGGGATACCCCGCAACGCCAATGCAGAAATCCGCACAGTCATCCGTTTCAATAACCTCGTGTAGGTACTTTCCACAGTTCAAATCCTGAATCTGTTTTATCAAACCTGTAGCGTAAGGGTGTCCTCCTTTTGTTGCCTCAAAATACTTTTCCTCTCGCATAGCATCGCCACGGAGCGCCATTACATTATCTATACCCAAGTAATGACAATCTACCAATAAGTACTCCGTTTCCTCCTTGGTAAATCCACCACAAAGCACGTGCGGCACAGTATCTACATCATACTTATGCTTGATGGATGCGCATATCCCAACAGTGCCTGGACGCATACGCGTGAGTTTCTTATCCAAAAGCCCGTCCCTATCAATGTAGATGAATTCCTCACGAGAAGTCGTCACATCAATAAAGGGGGGCTTAAACTCCATCAAGGGGTCAATATTACTATATAGCTCTTGAATATTACGCCCTTTTACCGGTGGAATAATTTCAAACGAAAATAATGTTTTCCCTTTCGCTTCTTTAATGTGGTCTGTTACTTTCATTTATGCTGAACTTGTTTCAGGATCCTATTTACTCCCGACTTCTTTTTGATAGAGGCAACTCTTGCTCGGGCCCTTTTAATTAATACTTGATTACTTACTTTAATTGGGCGTTTCCACCTAATGGCGTTAGGGATTGAATAGGTTAGTATGGGTTAATTTCTATTCCCCTCATCTATGCCTCCGGTACCATAGCTTTCTAAAACAAATACACCTTATCCCTCTGCAATATTGGGTGCCAGCCATTTTTCCGCTTTCTCCAATTCTATCTGTTTTCTATTAGCAAAATCTTCTACTTGATCTCCCTTAATCTTACCCAGACCAAAATATCTGGCCTCAGGGTTTCCAAAATAAAATCCACTAACAGATGCCGCTGGCCACATCGCCAAACTTTCCGTTAGTTTTACGCCAATATTTTCTTCTACTTCTAATATTTCCCAAATGGTTAATTTCTCCAAATGGTCCGGACAGGCAGGATAACCAGGTGCGGGGCGTATACCTTTATACTTTTCGTTAATTAATTCTTCGTGAGCTAATTCTTCGTTGCAAGCATAACCCCAATGTTTGGTTCGCACTTCTTTGTGCAAATACTCCGCGAAAGCTTCTGCCAAACGGTCAGCCAAGGCTTTAATCATTATAGAACTATAATCATCTAAATCCTTCTCGTATTGCGCTGCTGCTTCTGCTGTTCCAAAACCGGTGGACACACAAAAACAACCCATGTAATCTTGTTTGCCACTTTCCTTAGGGGCAATAAAATCTGCCAAGGCGTAGTCAGGGACACCTTCACGCCTTTGTA
>JBLHNI010000283.1:0-4299 GCA_047650615.1 Maribacter sp. | reverse complement strand
AAAGATAATTATAGGATTGTACGGGCCTTCTCCAAAAATATAAACGCTAGAACTGGTCTTTTTATGCCTTTAGAACCAAAGGACACTACCAGCGTTAAAAATGAAGCCAGACTAAAGAAAGACTCTCTACTAGCTGGTAAAATAAAAGCGATTATGGAAGACCCCGTAAAGCAAGACTCCATAAAGGCAGATATCCTTCATATATTTCCGGAATGGCAAAGAATTCAGGTGATGAATAACGCAAAAAATGATATCACAGGTATTTTAGGTTCCGTGAGAGGCAAAAAGGAGGAGATGGAAAATAGATATAAGAATTATAACCTTCATATCTTATCGCTTCATAGCAAATATGCATTGGCGTTTTCCTGTATCATTCTCTTTTTTGTAGGTGCTCCATTAGGTGCGATTATTCGAAAGGGAGGACTAGGACTGCCTATGGTCATTGCTATTGTATTGTTTTTAGTATACTATTTTATTGGGGTATTCGCTGGAAATTATGCGAAGGAAGGAAATATAAATCCGATTTTAGGGGCTTGGTTAGCTACATTGATTATGTTACCCTTAGGTATTTGGTTTACAAAACGGGCTACAGAAGATAAAGGAATGATGAACTTTGGTGTCATCACAGATTTTTTCCAAATGATATTCAAAAAATTCAAGAAAAAGAAAGTTGATGACAACGAAAATGCAACATAACATACAATTAGATACCATAAGCGATGCCATTTCCGATATTCAAAAAGGGAAGGTCATCATTGTTGTTGACGATGAAAACCGAGAGAACGAAGGAGATTTTTTAGCCGCTGCTGAACTCGCAACACCGGAGACCGTAAACTTTATGGCTACACATGGAAAAGGGCTTATTTGTGCTCCGCTGACAGAAGGCAGATGCAAAGAACTTGGACTCCATATGATGGTAACTAACAACACAGACCCTATGGAAACTGCATTTACGGTATCTGTAGATCTTAGAGGAAAAGGGGTTACTACAGGAATTTCAGCTTCAGACAGAGCTAAGACCGTTCTAGCTCTTACAGAAATCGAAACCAAACCGCACGATTTAGCAAGACCAGGACACATTTTTCCTTTGGTAGCTAAAGAAGGTGGTGTTCTAAGACGCACAGGGCATACCGAAGCAGCAATAGATTTTGCACGTTTAGCAGGATTACAGCCCGCTGGTATTATTGTGGAAATCATGAATGAAGATGGATCCATGGCTCGTTTACCACAACTTTTTAAGGTAGCTAAAAAGTTCGATTTAAAGATTGTTTCCATTGAGGATTTGATAGCCTATAGGATGGAGCACGATAGCCTGATAGACAAAGAAACCGATTTCGAAATTACGACTCGTTTTGGTGAATTTAGGTTGCGAGCTTACAAGCAAACGACAAACAATCGCGTGCACATTGCACTGACAAAAGGGATATGGAGCAAGGAAGATGAAGTGCTTACACGCATTAATTCTACCTTGGTAAACAATGATATTCTAGGTACGCTGACCAACAGTCCTGATGAAAAATTGGAGAATATGTTCAAAGCGATAAATCAAGAAGGAAAAGGAGCGATTGTTTTTATCAACCAAGATTCAAAATCGCTAAACCTACTATCACGGCTAGAAGAACTTAAAGAACTACAAAAACAAGGCATACACAAAGCACCCAAAATAGAGATGGATTCACGTGATTTTGGTATTGGGGCACAAATACTACACGACCTTGGCATTACCAAAATGAGGTTACTGACCAATAGTCAGCAAACCAAAAGAGTAGGTATTGTAGGTTACGGCTTGGAAATTTTGGATTACGTTTCGTATTAAATTATTCGGCTAACACTTCGGTAATAACACGCGACATTGCTTTGGCCCTGCTCGCTACCTCTTCCTTGGTCCAGTTTAGTTTCACCAAAGAAGATATCGTCCTCCCCATCCATATATCTGACTTTGAAAAATCTGCTTTGCTGTAATCCGGAAGTCCATCAATAATTTCTTGTGGAAACTTAGCTAATGTCTTCAAGTTGATTAAATGTTCCCATTTGCGGTAATAGTGCCAGTTGTTATCGTACCAATAAAAACAAACGTCCAAACCAGCTTCTCCAAGCGCCTTATGTGCTTTTCGGGCTAGTTCCTCCGTGGGTAAAAAGAAGTTAAGAAAGGAATAATTCTCTACACCACCTTCTGGTACGCGTCTAAAGGTTACGCCCTCGATATCGGTCAATGCTTCGCGCAATACGGTATAATGTTTCTTTTGAATGGTTATAAATTCGTCCAATCGCTGTACTTGAGCACAACCGACTGCTGCATTGAGTTCAGAAATTCTATAATTATACCCCAAAAACGGATGGCTTTCCGCTCCCCTGTCATTTCCGAAGTGGTCATGTCCGTGGTCAGAGTAGTGATCGGCATTTTTGAAATACCCTTCGTTGTTGGTTATCATGGCACCACCCTCGCCACAAGTAATTGTTTTTACAAAATCAAAAGAAAAACAGCCTAAGTCTCCATAACTACCCAAGGGCTTTCCTTCGTATGTTCCGCCAATTGCCTGACAAGCATCCTCTAACAATAATAGATTATGCTTTGTGCAAATAGCTTTCAAAGCCGATAAATCTGCCATAGATCCGCACATATGTACAGGCATCACTACTTTAGTCTTAGTGGTGATAGCGTTTTCTACGGCAACCGGATTCAAGGTCAAGGTATCATCAATATCTACCAAAACAGGAATAGCGCCAATAGCCAAGATAGATTCAAAACTCGCTACAAAGGTAAAAGTAGGCATGATTACTTCGTCCCCTGCTCCGATTCCTGCAGCTTGCAAAGCTACTGTGAGGGCAGCTGTACCACTGCTTAGTAATTGTGCATAGTTGGTTTGCATGCGCTCTGCTACTGCTTTTTCCAACTCTTTTGCTTTCCAATGGCCCTTTCGCATTCCGTCGAATCCGTAACGCATCAATACACCGGAATCCAATACATCTTGCACCTGTGCTTTTTCTGCTTCCCCAAATAATTCAAATCCTGGCATCTATCTGTATGTTTTAAGCTATCGTAACTATCTATAATAGCTACTTTTCAAAGTTACAACACAAATTCAAATTCAAAAACAAGTTCAAGTTTAAAAAGAAGTTCAAGCTATCTTATTTTTTGACTTAGATACCTAAGGTATAAACGTTAATACTCATCCCTTAAGGGTTTACTTCCTTACCGCTTAAACCACATACGATTAATTAAAAAACCAAAGCTTTACAGCCATAATTACCACCATAACTATTAAAAACATTTTTATGAATCCGTCTCCTTTTTTTACGGAAAACCGGCTAGCGAACCAAGCACCACTTCCGTTACCTATGGCCAAAATGAGGCCTATTTTCCAATTAACTTTATCGTTGAAGGCAAAAACAGCTAGGGCAGAAATCATGTATAAAAAAACCACCACTACTTTGGTAGCATTGGAGCGAACCAAAGACATTCGGTTCACATAATGCAAGAAGAGCATCATTAAGAATCCGAGTCCCGCATTAATGAATCCACCATAAATTCCAAAAAAGAAAAAAGCGATGATGCCAAACCAAAGGTATTTTCCGGTAAGGCGCTCCTCAAGATAAACAATGCTCATTTTAGGGCTTAAAATTATAATAAACACCACGATAATCATGACTATAGCCAGGATACGGTTAAACACCTCGCCGGTTATATCTACCGCGATATAGGCACCGATTATAGAACCGAAAAAGGCTGCAATTCCTAAATACACATTAAACGGAAACGTAGAAACCCCTTTACTTTTGAACCCTGCCGTAGCCATTGCCGTTTGCACTACAATAGCAACACGATTGGTTCCATTCGCTATATTGGATGGCAGTCCTATAAAAATCAAAAAAGGAAGCGCCAGCAACGAGCCACCGCCGGCTACCGTATTTATAAAACCTACCACAAAGCCAACCAAAATAAGCAAAGGGTAATGGTACCATTCTTCCATCCTGCAAAAATAAGGTTTGGAATGGGATTTATCCCGATGGATACGCAGCCTTATTTAAGGCATACAAACCTTGTATTGTCAATTAGGCACCTATTCACTTCGTTTCAAAACCGACCAATTTCAGCTCTCTTTTCCGTGTCACTAAAGAGTTAGCGTACAGAAATCTTTATAGTTCCCTAAGGCTTAGGGTAAAACAAGAAAATCAATTCAACTTTATAAAAATTAAAAAATTGAATATCAGCTAATTAAAATAGCTATTCCGAATAATAGCCTCACTCTACTACACAAACAGGCTAGGCCATAAAAAAGCTTTTTTGTGACCTAGCTA
>JBLHNI010000282.1:0-4306 GCA_047650615.1 Maribacter sp. | reverse complement strand
CCGTTTCCGCATCTGATCTGGAAACAACAATGAGTTCTGTACTTAATGTAGATTCGGATAATGAAGGCGTCATTGCGGTTCCTGCTCGCTTGTTGTTGGAAACCTTAAAAACCTTTCCAGAGCAACCCCTGACATTTATGGTTGCGGATAATAATACGGTTGAAATCAGCAGTAATCATGGAAAATATGCCCTGGCATATGCAGACGGCGCAGAATTTCCAAAGGCGGTTGAGCTTTCAAGTCCTAGCTCCACTACCTTGTTGGGAGATATTTTAGCTACTGCAATTACGAAGACAATTTTCGCCGCAGGAAATGATGACCTAAGGCCCGTAATGAGTGGTGTATTCTTTCAGTTTTCCCCAGAGCATCTAACCTTTGTGGCAACGGATGCACATAAATTGGTAAAATACAGAAGAGAAGATGTTAGTGCATCCGAAGTAGCAGAGTTCATTATGCCAAAAAAGCCGCTCACCTTATTAAAAGGTATATTGGCAGGAAGCGAATCTGACGTCCTTATAGAGTATAATGAAAGTAACGCAAAATTTACCTTTGACGATACCGAATTGATATGTAGGTTAATCGATGGAAAATACCCAAATTACGAAGCGGTAATTCCAAAGGAAAATCCTAATAAACTATCAATAGCTCGAAATCAATTTTTGAGCTCTGTGCGCCGGGTATCTATATTTTCAAATAAAACAACCCATCAGATACGCTTAAAAATAGCAGGGGCTGAACTAAATATTTCTGCAGAGGATATAGACTATTCCAACAAAGCGGAAGAGCGTTTAACCTGTGCTTACCAAGGTGATGACATGCAAATAGGATTCAACTCCCGATTTTTAACAGAAATGCTTAACAATTTAGGAGCTGATGAAGTTTCCCTTGAAATGAGCCTACCTAATAGAGCAGGTATCCTTACGCCTATCGATGGTCTAGATGAAGGAGAGAGCGTTACCATGCTTGTTATGCCGGTAATGTTAAATGGATAACGGATAGTCCTACCAATTGATATAAATAAAAAGGGAGCAAAATTTTGCTCCCTTTTTATTTGATAGCTTTTTTTAGGATATAAATCGTATGGTTCCAAAATAACTAGGTGATTCTCCATTACTTGCCCTAACCGCGTTTATCAGCGGCATAATTAGGGAGAGGATACCAGTCAACACCAGTAGGATAATTCCTAATCCGAATAAAAGGATAGCCGGAACACCAATAATCACGTACAAAATAAGACTTAACTGAAAATTGATAATAGCCTTACCATGCTCATCCATACCTATTACGGTACCCTTCATGGTAAGCCAAAGTGCCAAAGGCACCAATACCCCTCCAATACCTGTGATATAATCTAAATACTGGGTTAAATGTGCAATGACCAACACACTTCGGTCTTCTCTAAGAACACTGTTTTGATTAATAATTTCCATTTTTCGATTGATTTTAAGATGAATACCTACTTATGTGTCTCAAAAAAAGGAAAAATGTTACACTACCAATAATCTAAAAGCTGGTATTATTTTTTTCCTGCTTTTTTAACTTCTCTTGGTTCTTTGCAATCTTTATATTCAATTTGTTTACTTTATCGATTTCAACGGGATCCAACTTGCCCTTAGCCTTGCTCCTTTCCATTTTAGCACCTAACTTTTTAATCTGATTTTTATCCGTAGCAATGTCTTTAGACGTGGCGGCGATATTCTTTTTTGATTTCTCATCGACAGCTTTCTTTTTAGCTTCCTTTTTCTCTTTTTTAGCCTGTTTTTTTACTACGTAAACTTTCTTTTTTACTTCTTCTTTCTCTGCCTTTTCTGTACCCATAACAGAAACGGAATCTTGATCAGCTATTCTTGTTTGCCCATAAAAACTGGTCGTTATGGCAAATATACTTAAAGTGATAAATGTTAATTTTAAATATTTCACAACTATTATATTTTTTAATTTAACCGCACGAATGTACTTCATTTCGCTATACGAATCACTAGGTACAGCCTACGAAACAATACCATTTTTAAAGTAATATTATTTACTTTTGTGCCATGATTCAAAACGACACTATTATTGCTTTGGCCACAGCTTCAGGTGCTGGTGCCATTGCCGTTATAAGAATTTCAGGAGCTAAGGCTATTGCCTTGGTTTCCGAACATTTTAAACCTATTACTACTAAGGAACTAGTAAAACAAAAAAGTCACACCATACATTTAGGACATATTGTTGATGGCGAGACCCTACTGGACGAGGTCTTGGTCTCTATTTTTAAAAATCCACGCTCCTATACCGGTGAGGATGTTATAGAAATTTCCTGTCATGGTTCATCCTATATTCAGCAGCAAATTATTCAATTGTTTTTAAGAAAAGGATGTCGCATGGCAACAGCAGGTGAATTTACCATGCGAGCTTTTTTAAACGGTAAAATGGATTTGAGTCAAGCCGAAGCTGTAGCAGACCTTATCGCAAGCGATAGTGAGGCGGCTCATCGAATAGCTATGCAGCAGATGCGCGGTGGGTTCAGCTCTACAATTAATGAGCTTAGGCAGGAGTTATTAAATTTCGCATCTTTGATTGAATTAGAACTCGACTTTTCTGGGGAAGATGTAGAATTTGCAGACAGAACACAATTCAACCAACTCTTACAAAAAATCACTAAAGTTCTTAAGGATCTTATAGATTCATTTGCTCTTGGTAATGTTATCAAAAATGGTATTCCGATTGCTATTGTAGGCGAACCCAATGTAGGGAAATCTACATTGCTTAATGCTATTCTAAATGAAGAACGTGCCATTGTTAGCGATATTCCTGGTACTACAAGAGATACAGTAGAAGATCAAATCGCCATCGGTGGCGTTAATTTCAGGTTTATAGACACGGCAGGTTTACGAGAAACCAACGATAAAGTAGAGCAAATAGGAATTGCTAGGGCCTTTGAAAAAATTGAACAGGCACAGCTAGTTATTTATCTGTTCGAAGCCGCAAAGAACAAAGAAGCAGAAATCAAGACCTTACAGGAAAGGTATCCGGATAAAAATATTTTATTAATTGCGAATAAGATAGACGAAGTTAATGAGCAACGTATAGCGTCGCTACAGGATAGGTATTCCAGATTACTATTGATATCCGCAATAACAGGGCAAGGCATCGAAGAACTCAAGAACACACTATTGACACTTTCCAGTGCGGGAGCCTTGGGGAAAAATGACACTATTATAACCAATAACCGCCATTATGATGCCTTGTTAAAAGCCTTGGAGTCGATACAACGCGTAAAAGAAGGGATGGATATAGAATTATCCAGTGACCTTATGGCTATAGATATTCGCGAAGCGCTTTATCATTTGGGTGTGATTACGGGTTCTGTTTCTACAGATGATCTTTTAGGGAATATATTTTCTAATTTCTGTATTGGAAAATAAATTATGTTTGAATGCTAGGAAACCGAGCCTCCTTTTCCATTTTATTCACAGCAAAATCCTATATTTTTAAGTTATGGAAGAAACGGTACAGATTTCAGATGCCTTTATCAATGAAAACACAAATTTCCAGGAACTCATAACAGCTTTAAAAGTTGGTTTTTCTACCAAAGACATCCTAGTTCCTCAGCGGCACCATCACGATTTTCCAAATCCTGAAACGGGTGCGGACTCCACCCTACTCTTAATGCCCGCTTGGCATCCATCGAAAATAGCTGGTGTAAAGATAGCCACGGTAAGTCCCAAAAATATAAGTTTTGATTTGCCCTCCATACAAGCAATTTATGTATTGATACATGCTCTTACTGGAGCCATAATGGCTACGATGCAAGCAAAAAGCTTAACCGCAAAACGCACAACGGCCGCCTCGGCCTTGGCCTCTTCTTTTTTATCTAAAAAAGATGCATCTTCTTTATTAAGGATTGGCACAGGGGCACTTTCTGCTAATCTGATTCGTGCCCATGCCACTGTTAGACCCCTTAAAACTGTGTTTGTTTGAGGAAAAAATGCTAAAAAAGCACGGGTCATTTGCGACGAGTTGGTTGATGAAAAATTTAGCTGCCAAGTAGTTTCGGATATGGAAGAAAAAATTAGTAAGGTCGATATAGTTTCCTGCGCCACACTTTCAAAAACGCCTTTGGTGCTAGGGAAACTCGTAAAACCCGGCCAGCATATTGACCTCGTAGGTGCTTATAAAAAAGACATGCGTGAGGCGGATAATGCGCTTATTTCTAAGGCCTCTGTTTTTGTGGACACCCTAGCTGGACCTCATGAAAGTGGTGATATTTCTATTCCCTTAAATTCTGGAATCCTTACGGAGAATGATATTAAAGGGAATTTGT
>JBLHNI010000281.1:0-4331 GCA_047650615.1 Maribacter sp. | reverse complement strand
GGCTGGTTTGCTAGGGCATGGTGATGCTTTTGTTCTTCGAGATCCTGCTGGAATACGCCCTGCCTATTACTATAGGGATGACGAAGTTGTGGTGGTTGCTTCCGAAAGACCTGCTATACAAACGGTTTTCAATGTCCCCTATGAAGAAGTAAAAGAATTAGATCCAGGACATGCTATTATTATAAAGAAAAATGGAACCTCTAGCATAAAAAGAATTTTAGAACCTACGGAACGGAAGGCCTGTTCCTTTGAACGCATCTATTTTTCTAGAGGTAGCGACAAGGAAATTTATCAGGAACGAAAAGAACTGGGCAAACTAGTGTTCCCTCAGATTCTGAAAGCGATAGACCATGATATAAAAAATACTGTATTTTCTTATATTCCCAATACGGCTGAAACTTCCTTCTTTGGAATGGTTAAAGAGGCACAAAACTACCTAAATAAGAAGAAGGAGGAGCAAATACTTGCTATAGGCTCAAAAATAACTAGTGAAGAGCTGCATACTATTTTAGAGGTACGCCCAAGAATAGAAAAAGTAGCTATAAAGGATGCTAAACTAAGAACTTTTATAACACAGGATGATAGTAGGGACGATTTAGTAGCCCATGTCTACGACATCTCCTACGGTTCGGTAAAAAAAGGAGATAATCTGGTGATTATTGATGATAGCATTGTAAGAGGGACAACTCTTAAAAAAAGTATATTACGTATTTTGGATCGATTGTCTCCTAAAAAGATTGTCGTGGTTTCTTCGGCACCACAAATCAGATATCCCGACTGTTACGGTATAGATATGGCTAAACTTGAGGACTTTATCGCTTTCAAAGCAGCATTAGCTTTGCATGAAGACCATAAATCTATGGACATTGTGGACGGTATTTATAAGAAGTGTAAAAACCAAGTGGATTCCAAAGACATAGATATCGTCAATTATGTCCAAGAATTTTACACCCCGTTCTCCGCGAATCAAATTTCAACCAAAATAGGAGAACTTCTAAGTTCGGACGGTATAAATGCAGAGGTGCAGATAATTTACCAAACTATTTCTAACCTCCATATAGCTTGCCCGAAAAATTTGGGAGATTGGTATTTTACAGGAAATTATCCAACACCGGGAGGTAATAGAGTAGTAAACAGGGCTTTTATAAATTTTTATGAAGGTAAAAACGAACGAGCGTATTAGTTAGTGACAGCTAAAACATAAGAGATATTAAGTATTTTAACGATAAAATAGGTATTTCAGCGATAAAATAGGCTGTTTGGATCTAACGAACATACTTTTAAACTTACCATAGCATAAGTAGGTTAAGTTTATGGTAAGATTTGGGCAAAAAAGGTGGAGACTTCTCCACCTTTTTTATTTGATATTTATCTAGAGTAGGCCATCTATAAACACCAACCCCGAATAAGGGTTTGATATCCTAATCACAAAACCTATCTTGGCATAACCCTTTCCAAAAGGACACTTCCTTCTTACACTATTACTAATAGCACCTTGCATTCGCTTCATATTCAGTATTTATGTCAAAATAATTCGATTATGGTACTTCCACGTAACAATGGGATCAAACAATATTCATGGGGAGTAGTGACAATTAGGCAAATAGTTTAGTTAGTCTATACAGGAAGAATTTGACATCTCTAACGCCTCTAAATTGCGTTCTAAACTCTTTAATTTTAGCATTAAAAGATTCTGCTGAAGCATTAGTACTTCTCTTGTTAAAATAGTTCAAGAGTGTCTGATAATGCATTTGTATAGACCTAGCGATGGTATTGAAGGACTTGAATTCTGAATTTTCTACTTTGTTATACCAATGTGCTAATTTTAGTTTTGCGACATCCTTAATTGTATTATTTTCAAAGGCATAGCTTAATCCTTGCGCTAAATCATATGCCTTTTCCTGTATCCTCTCCATAAAGTAACCAATCTTCTGCATGCTCTTTCTGTGTCCAGTTTTTAAAGTCACTAAGATGATTATTGTAGTGATACTGAAGCGTTTTTCCATTTGTTTTATAATAATCTCCAAATCGTTTAGCACTTACTGCATAAGTATCAAGTGATACCTTTTAAAAAAGAGGCAAACTCGCTGGTTATACGAGTGCCTTTTGCTATTAAATTCCAATCTCTTTTTATACTCTTTCCCGCATCAACTAATGTCCAGCGTCTAGACTTTATATGAAGTAAGACCGATTTACCTCTTAAAGGAAAATCTTCTACTGTTCTTTCGGGGAAGAAACCTTTGGAGTGTGCTATTTCAGTTTGGTATTCCTTGGGGAGTATATTCTTCTCTTCTAAGTAAAAATGAATCTGATCATCTTTAATTCTATCATCAACAATATCAAAATAATATAAAATCCCTTTGGGTAAAAAATACTTGGCTAGATCTATATTCAAAACATGATTTTAAGAACTCCTAAAATAGCTCTTTTTACGAATACTCCCCAAGTTTTACATTTAACCCTAACAATGGCCATTCCTATACTGTCTTTCCCATTCGTTTAACGATAACTGCTTTTAAACCTGATATTTTGGGTGTTTGACCGATACCTTTTATAAATCTAAATGTGCGCCATATCTTTAGAGAACCATAGCATAAGTAGGTTAAGTTCATGGTAAGATTTGGGAAAAAGGCGGAGCATTGCTCCGCCTTTTTAATTTTATACATTCCTACCATACTTCCTTCATTAACAGTAAACATTTAACCCATTTTTTTGATTAGAATCTTTTTTTTAAAACCGTCTAAATTATTAATTGACTTAAACATTAATCGGAAACACCAATAAGGAAGGAGATTGTCTGCCTACAAAAATGAGGCTAAAACCCTTGCATTACAAACCTGATTGACCGCTGCATACCCCCATACAACAATTAAGACCAATAAAAATTAAAAATGGCAAAGATTCTATTGCCATGTTGCTTTATGCCGTGATTCTTCAGAGTTTGCCACCTTCAAAGCTTTGGCTAAACCCTATAGTTTGCTATAACAGCCAATAATTAGGTGAAAATGAAATCATCTACTTGCATGTGCAAGTATGTATGTGAAATTTACTTTTAATCCCAGACATTGAATACGCTAGAATGTAAAGCATCAAGAACCTAAGCGTTAAACCATCCTTATGCCTGTTTTTCATAAGGTCCAGATAACACTGGTTCCAAAATCCCCTATATAATCCAATAAGGGTATTTCAACCAGAGAATCGGATGTTTAACCCATTCCTTTTTTTAGTGTAAACCACTACCATACATTTAAAGAACCATAGCATAAGTAGGTTAAGTTCATGGTAAGATTTGGGAAAAAAGGTGGAGCAATGCTCCGCCTTTTTTATTTAATTAGGTCTATTCCCTCAAAGTACCCACTATACACATACATTCCTTTATAATAAGTGCCATACTAGAAAAGAAATTGTTTTTTTTAACATTTCTTTTTTTATTTCCCACAATACCAGTAATTTAGTCGTGCCATAGCATAAGTAGGTTAAGTTTATGGTAAGATTTGGGACGAAAAGGGTGGAGATTTCTCCACCCTTTTCTATTTCTAATAAGCACAAAAAAACCACTTAGAATAGTATCTTAAGTGGTTGTAAATCTATTGTTTAACAAGTATTTTCCTATAAAATATTACTTGTTTTCAGCGTATAATTTAGCTACTTCTTCCCAGTTAATCACGTTGAAAAACGCATTTACGTAATCTGGTCTTCTATTCTGATAATTTAGATAATATGCGTGTTCCCATACATCTAACCCTAAAATAGGGAAGCCTTCGCAGGACACACCAGGCATTAATGGGTTATCCTGATTTGGTGTAGAACATATCTCCAATTTACCGCCTTGATGTACACAAAGCCAAGCCCAACCAGAACCAAATCTAGTTCCGGCAGCGGCACTAAATTTATCCTTAAACTCCTCAAAAGAACCAAATGAGTGGTTTATGGCATCCGCCAACTCTCCGTTCGGTGTTCCTCCTCCATCAGGAGATAAAACATTCCAGAACAAAACGTGGTTATAAAAGCCCCCGCCATTGTTTCTAACAGCACCATTGGCCATATCCAAGCCATTTAAAATCTCTTCTATTGACTTCCCTTCCAAATCGGTTCCTGCTATAGCTCCGTTTAATTTGGCGGTATATCCGTTGTGATGTTTAGTATGATGTATTTCCATTGTCCTAGCATCTATATGCGGTTCTAAAGCATCATAGGCATAAGGCAATTTTGGTAATTCAAAAGCCATAGTTTTTTTGTTTTATAGTTAATATTATTTATACCTCAAATTTACAATTTTTAACATGTATATTCCCCTAATAATTTGTTAAGAACTGTTTGATAATGCTTAT
>JBLHNI010000280.1:0-4331 GCA_047650615.1 Maribacter sp. | reverse complement strand
TCGAATAAGAGAATTTTACCGCCTTTTTCTCTAATACGGTCAATAATCTGCATGGCGCTCATATGATCAATACCAGGATCTAGCCCAATCTCATTCATAAAAATAAGCCCGTTTTCTTTAGCTACTTTGTCTAGTTCCATTATTTCTGGACTCACATAAGATGCGGTGACTAAGTGTTTTTTAAATCGAATACAATCCTCAGCAACTTTTATATGAAATCTAGCGGGAAGCATAGAAACCACAATATCCGCGTTTTGGATGGCAGCTGCGCGCTCGTCATCCTTAAATACATCTAAAACTAGAACAGTGCAGTTCGCATGTGATGTTATTTTTGTGGAAATGGATTCGGGATTCAAATCTCCAATGGTGAGATGTAAAGATTCACTTTCCGATTTCTCCAAGAAATAATCTAATAAATATGAGGTGGATTTACCAGCACCTACTACCAAAATTTTTCGAGACATGTGTATTGCTTATTTTTGTTATAGAACGATTAACTAAGGTATCAAATTGTTACATTTATAAAAAATTAACAGAGTTAAGTTATGAACAAAACAATATTTGTAATGGCATGTGTTTTAGGTCTTTTGGCCGTGGTGTTGGGTGCATTTGGCGCACATGGGTTACAGCAGCTTGTGGAGGCCAAATCCGTTACCAGTTTCGAAACTGGGGTGCGCTACCAGATGTATCATGCTTTTTTGTTATTTGTACTAGGGCTTTTACCTGGCGTATTTGAACGTATAAAACGAATTGTCTTTTATTTGGTGATTGTTGGTGTTACGCTATTCTCTTTCTCTATTTATCTCTTGGCGATTAATAGCTTGTTCGATTTTGATTTTAAGGTAATCGCGTTTATAACTCCGATAGGAGGTGCTTTACTCATAACTGCTTGGGTAATATTAGGGGTTGGTATATACAAAAGTAAATAAGACTATAGTTCCTTTTTAAAGTATCTTAGGTAATTACGGGTCATAAACAGTTGCGATATATGAACATAACAAAAGTGATAGGACGAGTTTTAGGGCCACTATCTTTCTTTCTGATACTCACCTTTTTTCATCCTATAGGCCTTCCCCAAGAGGCGAATGCTGTTTTGGCTACTACCGTTTGGATTGCCATTTGGTGGATTACAGAAGCAATACCAATTGCAGTTACTGCGCTGTTACCCTTGGTACTGTTCCCGTTGTCAGGTGGATTAGATTTGTCATCTGCAGCTGCTTCTTTTGGACATAAATATATATTCCTATACATGGGCGGTTTTATCATCGCTATTGCCATTGAAAAATGGAACCTCCATAAACGCATCGCCTTAACCATTATCAATTTTATTGGCTCGGACGTTCGTAAAATTATTTTAGGCTTTATGGTGGCCACCGCATTTTTATCCATGTGGATATCCAATACAGCCACTGCGGTAATGATGCTGCCTATCGGTATGGCTATTATCAAACAGCTCAAAGACAATCCGGATACGGTTGAAGATGAAAATCAGATCTTTGGAAAGGCATTGATGTTGGCCATAGCATACAGTGCCTCTATTGGTGGTGTAGCTACTTTGATTGGGACGCCTCCCAATTTGGTACTGGCAGGGGTAGTTTTAGATACTTACGGTTATGAGATTACGTTTATGCAGTGGTTTAGTTTTGGCCTACCCATTTCTATCATTTTACTGTTTGTTTGCTGGAAATACTTAACGCGCTATGCCTTTTATTTTAAACAAACGGAGTTTCCTGGTGGTAAGCAAGAGATTAACAGGCAATTGAGTCAGTTAGGAAAACTATCCTACGAGGAAAAAATGGTTGGCTTAGTTTTTGCCTTTACTGCATTTTGTTGGATATCCCGTTCCTTTTTACTTCAAAAAGTCTTACCTGCGCTGGATGATACTATTATTGCTGTATTTTTTGCAATACTATTGTTTTTGATTCCGGCTAAAAACAAAAGAGAACAACTTATTAATTGGGAAGAAGCTGTAAAAATGCCCTGGGGTATTATTTTACTTTTTGGTGGCGGAATGGCCTTGGCTAAAGGTTTTGAACTTAGTGGACTTGCCGTTTGGTTAGGTAGTCAAATGACAGCACTCTCCGGACTTCCCATTTTCTTGCTAATATTGGTGTTAGTTGCAGCTGTAAATTTCTTAACGGAAATCACCTCTAACCTTGCGACTACTGCCATGCTTTTGCCAGTTCTGGCGCCAATGGCTTTGACTATAGATGTACATCCGTTTATTTTGATGGTCGGAGCTGCTGTTGCTGCTTCCTGTGCTTTTATGCTCCCGGTAGCGACGCCGCCAAACGCCGTGGTATTTGGTTCTGGATATCTTCGTATTCCCGATATGGTGCGTAAAGGATTTTTCATGAACGTGGTATCTATTTTCACTGTTACTTTATTCGTTTACTTTGCTTTGCCAGAGTTTTGGGACCTTATTATCGATACCTTTCCTGAACAGCTAAAAAAATGAGATTTCTATTGATTCCTGATAAGTTTAAAGGTTCGCTCACTAGTGAGGAGGTGGCTCAAGCTATACAATGTGGCGTAGAAAAGGTACTACCAGGATCCTCTTTTCATATTATTAAGGCTTCTGATGGTGGAGATGGGTTTTTAGATACTATTGCTCGCTATAAGGCATGTATAGGCATTCAGACGGTATGTGAGGATCCCTTGGGTAGGGCAAGGGCATCAACGTACTTGTATAATCAAGTAGAAATGGCAGGGTATATAGAGCTTGCAAACGCCTCGGGGATGGAGTTGCTTAGCGCCAACGAGCGTAATCCTATGGAAACATCTACCTACGGTACGGGATTGCAAATCAAGGACGCTATTGAAAAAGGAGCACGCAATATTTACGTAGGTTTAGGCGGTAGTGCTACGAACGATGGAGGTGTAGGAATCGCCCATGCATTGGGATATAGATTCCTAAACGAGAAAGGTAAGGTGTTGAATCCTGTGGGCAAAAATTTAATAGATATTCGAGAAATTGATGCCACCAATGTTTCTTCGCTTTTGGAGAAGGTGACTTTTTTTGCAGTGAACGATGTAAGTAATCCATTATTTGGGTCAGATGGTGCTGCCTTTGTCTATGCTAAGCAAAAAGGGGCTACTTCGCATGCTGTTATTGCCTTAGATAAAGGCTTACAGAATTTAAATGCGGTGGTAAAACGGCAATTCGGAAAGGATAATTCGCTGCTTTCTGGAGCTGGTGCCGCAGGTGGAACGGCTTTTGGACTTAAAAGTTTTTTAAATGCCGAGTTCTTACATGGAATCGATTTTATACTTAACCTATCTGGTATCGAAACTATCTTGGTGTCCAATACGTTTGATTATATAATTACCGGTGAAGGTAAGATAGATAAACAGACCCTTAGCGGTAAACTAGTGCAAGGTGTTTTGAGCTTGGGAAAGAAATTTAACATACCTGTTGTTGCTATTTGCGGGCAATTAGATGTAGACACTACTACGCTAACAGAGATGGGCGTAAAACATGTTATCGAAATTCAAGATACGAACAAAACACTAGCCTACAATATGAAAAATGCACAAGATTTGATGGTATTTTCCGTGGAGAAATTCTGTAAAAGCATAGATTGATATTAAGATATAACATCCAGTAAATCACCTTTAAAAAATAAGAAAATTGCAAAAAAGGATTTTTTTTATTAAAATCACAATAAAACCTACAATTTTTCGATTTAAATAATAAGCTCTTACAAAATAGTCATCATTATTTTAATACATTTTGTTGTGGGATAGAAATACCACAATTCAACCGACATTCCGTTGATTAAAGCTTAAAATTAACAGGCTTGAGAAATAATTTCAATAGTTTTGTACAAACTAAACAATAACGTTATGACTCCATCCGACCAAAATACGAAAACGATTTCGTTGAAAGATTATGGTATTACGCACGAGAATATAGATTACCAGTTATCTCCTGCTGCACTACAGGCGATAACTGTAAAGAACAAAATGGGGGTGGAAACCGCTAATGGTACTTTGGCTGTAAATACCGGTGAATTCACAGGGCGTTCTCCCATGGACAGATTTATTGTAGAAGATAGCAAGACAAAAGATAAAGTGTGGTGGGGAAATATAAATATTCCTTTTTCGGCAGATAAGTTCGATGCCTTGCATAAAAAGGTAATTGGTTATTTGAACGACAAGAAAATATTTGTAAGGGATAGTTATGCCTGTGCCGATCCAGAGTATAAACTTAATATTAGGGTTATAAATGAATATCCTTGGTCTAACATGTTTGCGTACAACATGTTTTTAAGGCCTACGGAGAAGGAGTTGGAAGACTTTACACCAGAATGGACAGTGATTAATGCTCC
>JBLHNI010000279.1:0-4345 GCA_047650615.1 Maribacter sp. | reverse complement strand
TTTATTGTGAAATTTAAAATTAAGATGCGCTATGATTCCAATGAGAATACATAAAACAATAGAGAACAGAAAACCAGCTGTAGGAAACCTATACGATTCACCATCTAGAAAATTTTCGCGCTTAGTTAAATGATTCGCCACTAAAAAGAAAATCGTCAATACAATTGCTTTCTGAAACCAACGCCATGCAGAACTATTGATAAATGTTTGCCATATTGTTTTTACTGTATTCTTGGTTGGTTGTTTAGTACTCATGAATTAGAAACTCTTTTTTTGTCAGGAGATGTTTGCGTTAGAATGGTTTTTTAACATTGTTGCTAACAAAGGGCTAACAGTCCCTTTTTATACTCTTCATCAAAAATGAGTACTACTTTTTATGCCATTAAAATAAAAAATAAAAGAACAACATTTTACAGCTATCTGTAACGGGAACAAAAAAATAAAGGGTGACGCCTACCAGTATTCCTATTTTGTTTTCACCAACCGTCGTATAGCGACCCATTGCCTTAGCATATCTTTCGCATCTTGGGCAGGATAGCCTAAAACACTTTTTCCTGCTTCTACATCACTAATAACCCCAGAGCCAGCACCAACGACTGCACCAGAATGTATGGTGGTGTGGTCTTTTATAGAGGCACTACCGCCAATAATAACACCGTCTCCCAAAGTAACGGAGCCTGCGAGTCCGCTATGCCCTGCCATAATGCAAGAATGGCCCATAACACTATTGTGGGCAACTTGTACCAGGTTATCGATTTTGCAACCATCACCAACAATGGTAGAACCAAATTTAGCCCTGTCTACACAGGAGTTGGCACCGATCTCAACATAATGGCCAATAATTACATTTCCTATCTGAGGTATTTTAGTCAGTCCTCGACCATCCTCACTTGGTCTGTATCCAAAGCCATCTGCACCAATACTTACATTAGTGTGAAAAATACAGTGGCTACCAATGATACATCGCTCGCGTATTACAGTCCCTGACCAAACAATAGTATTGTCACCGATACGAGTTTCATCGAACACACAAACATTGGGGTACAACACAACTCCATCTCCTAATGCAACATCTTTACCTACGTAGCAATTTGGACCGATTTTACAGCCATCCCCAATTGTTGCACTTTCGTGTATGACGGCAGTAGGATGGATATCTGTTTCAAATACCGGTGGTGGTGGACTAAAAAGTTCCAATATTTTGGCCATCGCTAAATCAACATTTTTGACTTTGATAAACGCACGATTTTCGCCAAGGGCAACAGTAGGGGTAACACTCACCAATGCAGCACATGCTTTTGAAGCTTCCCAATATTTTGCGTATTTAGGGCTTCCTATAAAGGTGATCTGCGTGTCGTTTGCTTTTTGAATTTCCCCAGCTCCTTCTATTTTTTGCTTGGTGTGCCCTATTAATTCACCTTGTAGAATGTTATTGATTTCGGTAATCGTGTACGATGCCATGTAATAGTTTTAGTTGTTTCGTAATTCGTCAGTAGTAAAAAAGTGCTAGCTATCTTCTCTCTGCAATTTAATATGTTATATGGTGGAATGCAATGGCTCTTTCAAAATTATTAGTCCAGATTTCAGTCATGTCGTACCTAAAAATGGCATCACCTTTACTTTTTTCTTGCTGACATTAATTTTAGTATTTAAGATTTGCTTTCAACGCTTGCATACCCATTGCTCTTTTATTCCTAGGGATGTCTACGACCTCGTATACGTGCCTGAAAGCGACGAATTGGAAGCTATTATTGGTATGAATTCGACCGTTTCTTTTAATTCAACGAGCTATGCTATAGCAAGCATGTTAAGGTACAGCTTTTAGTATCCGTTTCATCGCATCCACCACGGTATCTTTTGACGTAGCGATATTCATACGCATAAACAGCGCACCTTCTCTGCCAAACCAATGTCTGTTGTTAAGTCCAACACCAGAACCTTCGGTTATTGCAGTAAACATTTCTTTGGTGTCTTTAAAGACCGCCCTAAAATCTAGCCAAAGTTGATATGTGCCTTCTCGTTTTATCAAGCCTATTTTATAATTTTACAATTCTCGCTCCACGCTCGTAACATTGTTTTCAATTGTTTCTAGTACTTGTTTTAACCAAGGGTCGCCATACGAATATGCTGTTTCTAAAGCGACGCGTTTAAGCGCGTTTGTTCTCCCTAAATTATATTTTTTAAAGGTAGCGGATACCTTATTTCTTCATTTGAAATAATTGCCATGGAATCGGTAATTCCGAAAAGATTAAAGGTCTTTGCTTCGGAGGTACACACAATAATTTTATCGTATTCTTTACTGAAGCTTAAGGCCGAGGTAAGCTGATGATTGAAAAGAACGATGTCTTTATGTATTTCGTTTGAAATAAGCAGTACGTCATGCTTTTTGCAAATACGAGCGACTTGGCTCAATTCTTCTTTAGTCCAAACCCTACCAAGGGGATTGTGAGGATTACAAATAATCAGCAGGGTATTGTTTTCTACTTGAGCTTTTTCTTCCAAATCCTTAAAATCAATTTGATAGTGCGTTCCAACCAAATTTAAGGGGTTTTTAACCATTCTACGCTTCGTATTTCTAATCACATTTCTGAACTCGATAAACAAAGGTGGTTGGTTTATAATCCCGTCCCGATTAGAAGTGAAATTTTTAAGTATAATGGAAATTGTGGTTGTAATAGTTGGCCTATACAACACGTGTTCCTTTATGAGAGCTAGGTTGTAGTGGTGTGCATACCATTTCTTTTGTGCTAAAAAGTAGGAATCGGGTTTGTATTCGTAGCCAAATTCTGAATTGGAGATGCGTTCAATTAAAGCCTCTTGAATAGGTTTTGCTATTTGAAATTCCATATCTGCAACCCACATAGGGGTTATCTCTACTTTTCCAAATAGAGATTCCAAGGTAGTGGGACTCGACTTGGTTAAGGGTAATTCTTTTAGTTTCTGGTCAAGCTTCATAGCTAGTTGAATTAAGGGCTAAAGTTTCTGTGTTACCGTACATATATGATTAAATTGAGATTCGCATTCCTATGGTACCAAAAGCCTTTATAAAAGCGACCAAAGACCAGGTGCAGTGCAAGCTCTCTTGTATGCTTGGTCTTACGGCCGGCACGAATGATTCGTTCATAGCACCTTAACTTACTTTATAACATTCATTTCCCTAAATGCATTAAGAGTTAGATCCAGTCTCTTTTTAATAAAGGAGTCTAATTCAAACCCTTTTTTAGGTTCTAAATTTGTCGCAAATATGTACGTATTATTTTTCAATTCTATATAGCCAACAAACCAACCATTATAGTTTTCATTATCGTTTGATAAACCGGACTTTCCGCTAAGCTTATACTGGTCTGTTTCTTCCATGAGCATTATAGTGCTCATTATGTTTTGAGTTTTTTCAGAAATAGGAAGTTCCAAAGTATAGAACCTTTTCAAAAAGTCGATTTGTTGTGTTTGACTAATTCGTGATTCCCCTTCTAACCAGAAGCTGTCAATGTTGGTTGAATTGATTTTTAAGTTGCCATAGTTCAATTTTTGAACGTATGCATTCATCTTTTTAGAACCAATCTTTCTGGCGACTTCTTGATAACAAGGAACACAGGAGAACTGAAAAACACTTTTTAACACCAAATCCTGTTCCTAGTTTTTTAACCACTTCTTTTTCCCGTCCCATTTGAATACGGTACTACCACTTTCAATTACATCGGTTTCAAGTCCGATTATTGAATTTACAATTTTAAAGGTAGATGCAGGTAAATTCCCTTTATTTGAGCATTCAAAATTATTTGAGTAATAGGTGTCTTCGTTTAAATCATAAATCAATATACAGCCTGTTACCTCATATGAATCAATAATGGATTGAAATTTAGGTTTTAGGATAGTGTTATTTTCTGCTTTTTTTTTCGTTTTACTTACTGTTCTGTTTTTGTCTTTATACGAAAAACATAGCATTAAGAATACGGCTAATGATACTATCTTCATTTTTCACTATTGGTGCTAACGGGTAAGCTCTTACGAACAGTAGAGGTGCAAGCAGCTATTTACTATCTGCAGCGCACACAATGAAATCTTGTTGTTTTAATTTATTTTTTTCTTGTTCTAAGCAAGTTCAAAGCCTTGGGAATATGGCTTTTGAGACCTTATAAAAATAGACAAAGCTTTCGATTTTAACAAAAGTCTTTAGTGGCTAAAGGTTTGTTGAGACCAGTTTTTTTTCGGATTACCTTGGTGTAACTATACTACCAACAATTTTCCAGCGTTTTATTCCTCGCCCAATTCATTCGTTTACCTATTAATCAAAGCCAATAATAGTTAGATTTGCATTCTACTATTTTGAACATGACAAACACTT
>JBLHNI010000278.1:0-4357 GCA_047650615.1 Maribacter sp. | reverse complement strand
TAGGTGCCGTCCCAACCTTGCTGTGTGGCATTTAACTGCTTAATCAGCTTACTATAGCGATCATAAATACTTACATAGGATTCTGGGAAAGCTTCAGCCCCAAGTATATTCTAAAATTCGTTAATGTTATCACCGTTCGAGGTAAAGGATTTTTGATAACCTATTGCAGTGATATCGGTCTGCCATACCTAATCGGGGCGCTCTATCTTCAGATCCTTGAGTAGATAGGGGTATTTGTAGCTGTCCGCGCCCCTTATGGTAGTCCTGGGTTTTCTGTATATGGTCTGCAGCCCCATGAGCTTGTAGAGCCGTCTTGTCCTCTTCACATTGACACGGTACCCGAGGTCGAGGTTCAGATAATCGGTCATCTGCTCCACTCCATAGTAAGGGTGCTCCAAGAAGTACGCATCGATCTCTTTCATAAGTTGCAGGTTCACACACTTTCACTTTTAGGTCTGTAATAAAGCCCTGATTGGTGAATACCAAGAAGCTCACAGTGTTGCACAAGACCAAGTCTTGGAGGGGACTTTACGACCTTCTGCCTTCTTTCGGTCGTACTCATTTGCCCAAGACTTTCTTTAAAAAATCGGTTACCACCTGTAACTGGTCGATCTTGTTGTAGCGCGGTTCGGTTTCCGAGTTGGCATCCTCTTTTTTAGGCTTCGGTCCGAAGGCCAAGGCAGCATTATCTAAAAACTCCCTTTTCCAGCTCAATATCTGGGCGGGGTGGCGTTATAACTTCGCGGCGATCTCTTGAACACTGCTCTGTTCCTTTATCGCCGCAATGGCAACTTTGGCCTTGAACGATGCCCTGAACTTTCTTCTTGTTTTCTTCATATTTGACAGGGTTAATTTACACCTAAACTCGCTGTCCTAAATTTGGGGAGTACTATAAATATTGGTTCTTACTCAGATGGTCACTGGTCACGCTCGAGTTAGGGTTAGCTAATTTGTGTTTTTTACTCATTTATTTTTTTATCCTAGATTACTCATTACTCATTACTCATGCTAGCACAGGCATGATACTGAAATTAATTTAGCATAGGCTTCTTGCGCTAGCTCGGATTGATGATGTAAAAGAGACTAAATATAACCACGTGTTTACTTAAAGAGGAATCTAGAGGTAAAACACAAAAAATGCGCCACTGCTATTTATTTATTTTCACATTCTTATTTTGTATCTCTCTTCACCACCACACCACAAAAAACTTTTCAAACTCGGTTTGGGATTTTTTCACCCAAACCATGGGGGTATTTTGTTTGAGTAGGCGCATATTTATACCGAGCATCGTTTCATAATGGGAAGTCCATGCTACATTTTCATGCGGTTGTATTACCCATTGGGATTTATAAGGAATGTAGAATGTGTAAGGTTTGAAAGCACTGGTTTGGAACTCGGCCATTCGCAACCAATACCCAATAATACAATTAGGGTTTAATGGTCCTAGGTGCTTAGTTTTGCTGCCATAGGGTTCAAAAAGTTGTGCTTTATAGCATACTTGGTGTTCTATTTGTGTGTGGTCTATTTCCAACGTTTCTAATGCACTAGCTCCTTCGGGTTCATGTAGCAGAGGAAATTGAGCGTTCTTTATCTTTTCCATTTTAGTAAAGAACATATCCCGTCGGTTTGGTCCCATAAGTTGGTGTATGGGTTCGGATATATCGGAATTTATGATGTAAAATTTATAGGTCAGTTCTATATGAATAAGATGTTGGCTAGCTGTTTCTTTTAGTATAAAATCAATTTCACCTATGGTTTGTTTCCCTTGGCGTATAGGAAGATTGTGCAACAGTACCTCATATTGTGAACAATGGTCCAGCACCTGTTTACAAACCTGTTCCATCTGGTGGCCTAAGCGTAGTTTTTGTGGAAATGGAGTAGGGGAGAAACTGGTTACATCCACCTGTGGAAAATCGAATTGTTTCATCCCGAATTGGGAATTTACCCAAATAGGCGGGGTATTTAGGAAGCCTGTGACTTGGTATTTGAGGTATTCTTGTGGCATTGCAGCACTAAATTACGAGAATTGTAGCACTGCTACAGCATGTTTAAGGATAAACCGTCTATAAGAAATAGAGATTTTACTGTATCCCTTATTACGGAATAGCAGCAAACAGTTTAAATACAATTAATTACAAGAAATAACACTAAAAGTTTCACTAGCGATAGCATCTACTTTGTTGACTGTTGAATTAAACAGCAGAAATTTATCAATCCCATGTCCGGAAGATTATGCGGATATTTCCATGAGGTACGTGCCTGGATTATCAAAAACAACAAAGACATCGTGCGCATTAGTGTCATATATGGACGCCTGCCATTTAAAGTTAAGATTATTCCCGCTCCTGTATATTTTAAACCAACCGTCTTTGCCGGCTCCTTCTGGGTTTGGAGTTTTATCAGTATCCTTGGGGTACACCGTACTTGTTCCAGCGCTGTTTTGACCATAAAAATAGCTAGTATCGTTAAAGCCTAACCAAGTATCGTTATGCTCTGTGCTATTACCGCCCATGGTTACCGAGGAATGCCAAAGGAACGGATATGTGCCCGCGTTTTCAATTTTTAATAGGTACGTTGCTGTCCTGTTAGCTGGATTCCCTAAGCTTTGTGACCCACCCCACCAGATGTAGGCGGAACCAGAATGACTTTCGCCATCGGTTTCTAGCTTTCAAACTTCTGTAAATTCAGCTTTCTAAAATTCTACCATCAAAAGACCATCCTTTTCGTTGAATACAAAACTTGAGGTATCCGTGCATGTTATTTCTTCCGTTGGATTTTCTGTTGTTGAACCTTCTTCCTCCGCCGTTTCAGATTCGGATGCCATTTCATCGGTTGTATCCATGCTGTCAGCCTCTACCAATACGGTTAGTTAATCGTCCGTACAGGCGTTAAAAAGAACAAGGACTACAAACAAAAAGGAAAGTTGATAAAGGGATTTATGTATCATAGTAGGTAGTTTTGAATTATTTGAGTACTTTCTTAAAAAGGAACGCAAGAGTGTAACCAAATATTGAAGCCCCATCTTAATTATTCGATGTATTACCCAATTTATGAACAACGAATTCTAGTTGATACCTATGTATTTTGAAAAGAGTCTAGAACCAAACTTAAACAACAACGTTAACATTTCCTAAATACGCAACGCATCCAAACGAAAAGTCTTAATTTTATATCATGGCTATGAATACAAGAAAAGGATTCCGATTTGTTCCCTATGAAGCGGCGGAAATCTCTCCATTTGATAAACTTTTTGATATTTTTCAGGAACTGATAACCCATACGTCGGGCGATTTTGATGAGGCTATTGATTGGCTGCGCGAATTGGATAAGGAGTATGAGTTAACGGATGAGAATTACACTATAGAAGATTTTATAGAAGATTTAAAGGCTAAAGGCTACATTCAGGAAGAGTTTGAAAATGGTAGAGGTAACGGCGATGACGGAGAAGAAGGTGAAGGATCTGGTAGCAACGTCTCCATAACTGCTAAAATGGAACGGATTATTCGGCAACGCGCCCTAGACCAGATTTTTGGTAAGCTCAAACGCAGTGGTGCCGGAAACCATAAAACAGGCAAATCGGGACAAGGAGACGAGCATACAGGCGATTTTAGGGAATACCGCTATGGTGACGGACTGGAACATATTTCTATGACCGAGAGCCTTAAAAATGCACAGGTAAATCATGGTATTGGTAGTTTTCAACTGACGGAAGAAGATTTAGTGGTGGAAGACACCCAATACAAGGCGCAGATGAGCACGATTTTAATGATCGATATTAGCCATAGTATGATTCTTTACGGGGAAGACCGGATAACACCTGCTAAGAAAGTGGCAATGGCACTTTCCGAATTAATAACGACACGCTACCCAAAAGATACCTTGGATATTTTGGTTTTTGGAAATGATGCATGGCCTATTCCCATCAAAGATTTGCCGTACTTAAAAGTTGGCCCATACCATACCAATACGGTTGCAGGATTACAATTAGCAATGGACATGCTGCGAAGAAAACGGAATACCAACAAACAGATTTTTATGATTACTGACGGAAAGCCCAGTTGCTTGCGACTTCCCGATGGGACATACTATAAAAATAGTGCAGGACTCGACGATTTTATTGTGGAAAAATGCTACAATATGGCTCGGCAAGCACGAAAATTACATATTCCTATTACTACATTTATGATTGCTCAAGACCCGTATTTGATGCAATTTATCCGTGAGTTTACCAAAGCCAACAAAGGCAAAGCTTTCTTTACTGGACTAAAAGGACTAGGAGAAATAATTTTTGAGGATTACGAGTCGAATAGGAGGAAAAAATTGAAGTAAGAAGAAGTTAAACATATAGCATCAACA
>JBLHNI010000277.1:0-4371 GCA_047650615.1 Maribacter sp. | reverse complement strand
TTGGTATTAGACATAAGGCCTTACTAACTAGGAAACCACCTCCAACTTCGCAAAACGCAACAATAATTTCTTTATATCCCCTTGGTCAAATTTAATTTCTGCTTTTCGATCGTTGCCCATGCCTTCTATTTTTAAGACCTCTCCTCTACCAAAACGATTATGATTAATTACCGAACCTTCTACTAGATTGGGATCTATCTGATTCGTATTACCAACAGGCTTCGACAATTCTGGTTTTATTTTACGTAATTTTTTAAGCTGGTTGGTATTGGGTTGGCCTATACTAGGCGGTATTCCTTTTACCGGTTTGTTTTGACGTAAGGTGCCTTTGTCAACCTCCCCAAAAATATCAGCATCAATCAACGATTTGTAACGATAACCACCATCTACAGGGGTTAAGTTCTCTACATATTTCTCATCTATTTCCTCTAAAAATCTGCTAGGTTCCGCATCAATTAGTTTTCCCCATCGGTACCGGTTTTGAGTATAGGTAAGATAGGCCTGCTTTTCTGCCCGAGTTAAGGCCACATAAAATAGTCGACGCTCTTCCTCTAGCTCACTTCTGGTATTCATACTCATCCCGGACGGAAACAAATCCTCCTCCATCCCTACAATGTAAACATAAGGAAACTCAAGTCCTTTAGCTAAGTGTATGGTCATTAGCGCTACGCGATCATCATCTCCTGTGTCATTATCCAAATCCGTAGCAAGGGCAACATCCTCTAAAAACTCGCTAATGCTTCCTGTGGCGTCTACCACTTCTACCTGCCCTTCAACAAAATCCTTAATACCGTTAAGTAAGCCCTCTATATTTTCCATTTTGGCAATACCTTCAGGTGTGCCATCCTTTTTAAATTCTAGTAGTAATCCGGTCTTTTTTGCAACATGTTCAGAGAGTTCAAAAGCGTTTGCACCTTCATTCATCACCTGAAAGCTTTTAATCATCGTTACAAAATCTTCTAGCTTTCTTTTCGTACCGTTATTAATTTTTAGGTCTATTTTAGAAATATTCTCCATGACCTCGAATATGGAACGCCCATAGTGGTTAGCCGCCACTACTAATCTATCTACCGTAGTCTGTCCTATACCTCTTGCTGGAAAATTAATCACACGTTTTAGTGCTTCTTCATCCTTTGGATTTATAATAAGTCGCAAATAAGACAGAACGTCCTTAATTTCCTTTCTTTGATAAAAAGAGAGTCCACCATAGATACGATACGGAATATCTCGCTTACGCAACCCGTCCTCTATGGCCCGCGACTGGGAATTGGTACGGTACAAAACAGCAAATTCGCCATTGTGCATTTGCAGATTCATCTTATGGTCCCATATAGACTGTGCTACAAACCTACCCTCTTCGGCATCTGTGATGCTGCGATGTATCTTAATGAGAGCACCATCGTCATTAGCTGTCCAGACGACTTTTTCTAATTGATCTTTGTTCTTAGCAATTATCGAATTTGCGGCGTTTACAATGTTTCTTGTAGAACGGTAATTCTGTTCCAAACGATACATACCTACATTCTCATAATCACGCTGAAAATTAAGGATATTACTAATATTTGCACCTCTAAAGGAATAGATACTTTGGGCATCATCCCCCACCACACAAATATTTTGGAACCTATCTGCCAATGCCTTTACAATAAGATATTGCGAATGGTTGGTATCTTGGTACTCATCTACCAAAATATAGCGAAACCTGTCCTGATACTTCATGAGCACATCTGGAAAACGTGTCAATAACTCATTGGTTCGTAGCAACAAATCGTCAAAATCCATAGCTCCGGCTTTAAAGCAACGGTCTACATAGTTTTGGTAAATATCACCGATTCTAGGCCTTTTGGCCATAGCATCGTCTTCCATTAATTCGGGATTATTAAAATAGGCCTTTACGGTGATAAGACTATTTTTAAAGGAGGATATTCTGTTCTGTACTTGTTTGTACTTATAAATATCCTTGTCCAGTCCCATTTCTTTAATTATACTGGAGATTAATCTTTGGGAGTCTTGGGTATCGTAAATAGTGAAATTACTAGGGAAACCAAGTTTATCACCATCAAAACGAAGAAGCTTGGCAAAAACGGAATGGAAAGTACCCATCCATAGATTTTTAGCTTCGGAAGCACCCACCATTTCAGAAATACGTTTTTTCATTTCACGGGCAGCCTTGTTGGTAAAGGTCAGCGCTAAAATGTTAAATGCATCCACGTTCTGCTCCATTAAATATGCAATTCGATATGTAAGCACCCTAGTCTTGCCAGAACCTGCTCCAGCAATCACCATTAACGGACCATCTTTGTGAAGCACCGGCTCGCGTTGCGCCTCGTTCAATACATCTAAAAAAGTACTCAATTTAATCTTCGTTTTAGAGCGTAAATTTAGCTATTATCTAGGGATACTAGAAATCTTGTTTTTTAGATTTATAAACATTAAGTGATTATTCCTTCCAATTTGAATATATTTATCGCTTGATTATAACAAGACCTAATGGATATTAGATTGAGACATTACTTTCTATTACTAATGGGCGTCGGTTTTTCTATCGGTATTACAGCCCAAGAGAAGAGTAGCGGACCTATAATAGCGGACTATGGAAAGGTTTGGAATATTACCCAACCTGATTTTAGGACCGATGTCACAAAAACATACAAAGCTGTTTTTGACATCATAGGTTCACCAGAGGACCCATCACAACTAAACGGCAATTTAGAGACAGCAGCACGCTTTTTGAACATGCATGCTCAGAGCGGAGTTCCATTAGAACAGCTGAAGGTAGCTTTGGTAGTTCATAACAAAGCATCCAAGGATCTGACACATTCCAAAGCGTATAAGCTGAAGTATGGTATTAACAACCCAAATGAAAAATTATTAGAAGATTTGATGCAGGCCGGAGCGAAAGTTATTTTCTGTGGACAGTCTTCTGCCTCTAGGGGGTTCCCAAAAGAAGACCTTGTCGATGGGGTTGAAATTTCTCTTTCCGCCATGACGGCACTAATACAATTACAGGACGATCACTACAGATTAATAAAATTTTAAAACAATACTATGAAACACTTAGGATTTTTAGCGTTACTAGTTTTTGCGACTACCTTAAGCGCCCAAGAACCAGATTTAGATAGCGATTATAAGGCTATTGAAGAAAAAGTAATTGAATGGCGACGAGACATTCATCAAAACCCAGAATTAGGCAACCGTGAATTTAAAACGGCAGAAAAAATTGCAAAACACCTTAAATCCTTAGGAATAAAAGTCCAGACCGGTATAGCACATACAGGTGTAGTAGGTCTTTTAAAAGGTGATCTACCTGGTAAAGTTGTTGCCCTGCGCGCAGACATAGATGCGCTTCCCGTTACGGAACGTAACGACCTCCCATTTAAATCTAACGTAACTTCAGAATTTATGGGTGAAAAAGTAGGTGTTATGCATGCCTGTGGACACGATGCCCATACTGCCATCTTAATGGGTGTTGCCGAAGTGATGTCGAAAAACAAGGATAAAATAAAAGGAACAGTAAAGTTTATTTTTCAACCTGCGGAAGAAGGTCCACCACCAGGCGAAGAAGGCGGTGCGTTACTTATGGTAAAAGAAGGCGTGATGCAAAACCCTAAAGTGGATGCTATTTTTGGTCTACACATAAATTCTCAAACACCCGTTGGCACCATTCAATATAAATCTGGAGGAACCATGGCAGCTGCGCAGATCTTTACTATAAAAGTAAAAGGAAAGCAAAGCCACGGCTCACAACCTTGGTCTGGAGTAGATCCAATTCTTATTAGCGCAAAAATTATTGATGGATTACAAACCATAATAAGTAGAGAAACTGAACTGACCAACGAAGCAGCGGTAATTACGGTCGGAAAAATAAGAAGTGGTGTACGTTTTAATATTATCCCAGAGGATGCCGAAATGATAGGGACTATTAGAACCTTGGATTATGATATGAAGGATAAGCTGAATAAGCGTATGATAGAAATGGTAACTACCATTGCTAAGGCTTATGGCGGTGAGGCTACCTGTGAAATTAAGGAAGCAACGGATATTACCTACAACAATCCGGAGCTTGTTGCGCAAATGCTCCCCACAATGAGACGTGTTGCCGGAGAAGGTAATTTAAATACCCAAAAAGCTATTACCGGTGCCGAAGATTTTTCGTATTTTCAGCGCGAAGCACCAGGTTTTTTCTTCTTTTTAGGAGGAATGACCCCAGGTAATAAAGAATCTTTTCCACATCACACGCCCGACTTTAAAATAGACGATAGCGATTTGTTATTGGGGGTACGTGCATTGACCGAGATGAGCTTAGATTATTTGGATAGCGACAAAACACCGCAATTAGATACCAAACCAAAGGGTTAGTCAATTATAAAA
>JBLHNI010000276.1:0-4408 GCA_047650615.1 Maribacter sp. | reverse complement strand
GGATTATCGCACGGGAAATTAGTATTCTACCTGTTGGTGAATATACCATTCTCTGGCACGGTTCGATACTTTTGCCGACTTATAAAAAGCAAGTATGCTCCTTCTATAATAAAAAGTGGACTCGCAATCCTAAGTAAGATAACGCCCCAAGGAAACAATCTTTAGAAAGAAATAACCTTTGCCTGAACTGGGTACTGGTTATCGTAAACAATTTTCACCTTTTCGCTAATTTTGTAGGTTGCAGGATTACTATTAATGCAGTTCTTTAGAACAGTCTTTTAATTCAAATATGGGTGCGTACAAGATTTCGTTTTCCCCTTGCGCCATTTTATAGGCAACTACGTTTGCGGTAGTACGTTCCGCTTTATTTAATAAGTCTCGGTTTTTTTGTAGTGTGTCCACGCAAAAAAGGTGATAATGGAACCTAACGCAAACAAAACAGAATAAAGTAGTATCTAAACCTACATTTTTCTCCTATGCCTTTTAGTTAACGTTTGTAACGTTTTCTGTTTCTTATTCTGCCGCCGGCATAAATACCAATGACAATAAGAGCAAGTATCGGCAATATAAGATCACTATTTAGAAAATTTAAAATATCCATGGTACTGTTTAATGATATAATATTCAAACGGTATCATACCCCTTTTTAGTATGCGTAGGCAACCTCGATTTTTTTGTCGGTTGTTAATGGGAAGCTTACTTGTTGAACTTGGAAAGTGCGTTTCTTGTAAACTCGGATAGTGCTAAGCTACCTGTAATTTTAGCTCTTTCTGTTAACAGCGTATCCCAGTGATTGGTATTGTTCCAAAGTACCTTTTTCCATTCTAATAATGCTACAGGGTTATAGCTCGATAGTTTCTGTGCAAAAAATTCAATTTCTTTATCCAGCTCATCAATCCCTTCAAAGACTTTAGCATACAGACCTTTTTCCTTAGCCCAATACGCGTTTTTCCATTCAGTAGGGGCTAGGGAAAGTTCTGATAGTGCAGCGGTTCCTATTTTACGTTCCACCGCTGGAGCAATTACTAGCGGTGCGATACCAATAGAAAGTTCCGATAATTTTATAGAAGCGCTCTCAACGGCAAACACATAATCACAGGCAGAAGCCAATCCTACGCCGCCACCCACGGTTTTCCCCTGAATACGACCTACAATCACTTTTTCACAACGGCGCATTGCATTGATCAGGTTGGCAAAGCCGCTAAAGAAAACTTTACCCTGTTCCAAGTTGGACACCTGCATTAGTTCATCGAAAGAGGCCCCCGCACAAAAGGTTTTTTGACCTTCGGATTTTAGAACAATCACGGTAACTTCATCATTTTTGGAAAGTTTGTCCAGTTCTGCTGTTAACCTATTAAGAAGTTCTAAAGTAAAAGAATTACTAGCCGGATGGCCAAACTCCACCGTTGCGATTTGGCTTACTACTTTGGTATAAAGACTGCCGTTGGTTCTGTTTGTTGTCATATTCTTAGCGTTTGATGCTCGTTGTCTATTTTAGGTTCAAAGTTAAAAACTAAGTACGTTATTGCGAGATAAGAAGTAACCTATTTCATAGTAAAATGGTCTCTCAAAAGTTTATACCCTTTTATAGCGGGAGTATATAAGGGCACATTAAGTGCGAATAGCTACAAAATGAACTCCAAAAGTCTTGAACTGCGCTCAGTCTGCTACTCAATTAAAATACCGTTACGAAAGTAGGGGTCTAAACTTTCTCCTGAATTTCCACACCAGCGCACCACCTCTGATAAGCATCCAAACAGAAAAGGCTATCCATATTCCCGTAAGGCTCCAATCCATATACTTTCCAAAAAAAAGTATCGGTATAAAACCAAGGAAGGTTGCGGTCAGAAGGGTGTTTCTAAGATAGCGCATTTCCCCCAGACCTTTAAACAATCCATCCAAAACAAAAGCCACAGTATTTATTGGGAGTCCAAGTATTACTATAAAAAAGACGCCATAAAAGGCTTCTAGGACTATAGTTTCTTTTGAGAAAAGCGAACCGATAGGATAATAAAAAGCGAATGCTAAAATCATAAGCAGAAGGCTCACACAACTACCGTAAATTATAATTTTTTTTGAAAGATCCCATAAGCCATTGTAGTCTCTTGATCCTAACAGTCTTCCACCCATGATGTTTCCGGCTGCACCGTACCCGTCAATAAAAAAGGCAGAGAAAAGCCAGATATTTATGGCAATCGTATGTGCGCCAATATATTTATCACCCATTGCAGCAGCCTCTCTTACGGCAAGTATTAAAGCTGTATTCAAGGCTATGGCCCGTACAAAAAGGTTGAGGCTCATCACTACCAACCTTCCTAGTTCTCTGTGCACAGGAAAGGTTAGCTTTAGACTGATATTGGTTTTGGTAACCAGTAAAACAAAGGCCATCACTGCCATTACTCCTTGTGCAATTAAACTGGCATAGGCAGCACCTTCCAAGTACAAGGGCTCTATCCATCCTTCTACACCAAAAACCAGCATAAAATCTAAAATAACATTCAAAACTGCACCGACAATAGCGATGACCATAGGCCAATATGTATTTTGAAGTCCTCTAAAAATACCCATAACCGCAAATACGAACAAGGTTAACGGAAAGCCCCAAACCCGGATACTGTAGTAGCTAATACAATACTGTAAAATTTTTCCCGAGGCGTTAAGTAATTCAAATATTTCTTCAATGATAAAAATAGTGGATAAGAGGATTAGGACACTTAGTCCAATATTTAAATAAATAGCTTGTGCAGGTAGGTTCTTTACTTCGTCTAATTTACCAGCACCTAAGTATTGCGATATAATGGCCGAAATAGCACTGCGTGTCTGACCTAGAATCCAAATAAGCATGGACAAAAAAGACCCGACGATACCTGCAGCGGCCAAGGATTCTAATCCGTTTACGGGAATATTTCCAACGATGGCTGTGTCCGTTATGGACAATATTGGCTCTGCAATACCAGCAATAGTGGCTGGAATAGCAAGTTTGTTAATACTTTTAAAATTAATTGGAGTGCTCAAGAATAGTAGTTATAGTACCAATTCATAACAATGAAACGGATGTTCGCTTTGATTGGGGAAATAGATATCGTCTAACTTTTGGTAGCCTCTTTGCTCGTAGAAACGTTGATTGCGTTTGTTTTGGCTAAAGGTATCCAATCGAACCGAAGTAAACTGGTTGCTGCGGGCGTGATTTTCCCCAAAGTTTATTAATTGTTGTGCAAACCCCTTTCCTTGACAGTTAGGATGTACAGCCAAACGGTGTATGTAGAGAGGGTTGCCATTATCAGTTAACCAGTTAACTGGAATGTATTCTGCATCTATTAAAATGGATAATACGATACATCCGATGAGCCTATCATTTTTCTTTAACACATACAATTCCTTGCGTACAATATCGTTTATAAATTGCTTTTCATTTGGGTATTCAGTGGTCCACTGATAAATACCTTTAGATTCCATATATAAACGACACGCAGCACATAGTTTAAGAATATCTGGAATTTCACATATCTTTGCAGGCTCAATCATAAATTGAATTCAATTTAATTGTAAATTTAGAATAATAATCAATAAACCAATTATGACCAATATCCTTGTTCCTATCGGCACCTCTTCCGATGCACATGAAACCCTGCAATATGCAGTAGATTTTGCTTCGGATTTCGGAGCCCGTATTTATGTAATGGAAGTATTTAGTGCAGTCTCTAAGGCAGGCACTTTGGCTAATGTTACAGAAAAAATCGCAGAAAGAGGCAAGGAGCGTTTAAAAGGCGTCATCGCTAAAATAGAAAACAAAAACGTTGAAATTAAAGTGGTGACCTATAATGGGGAATTGGTAGATGGCTTAAATGATGTAAATAAAGAGATAGGAATAGATCTTATAATTCTAGCACCTCGTAGCCATGATATTCAAGAGGAACTGTATTTGGGAGCTACATCGGGGGGTATTATTAAACGTACCGACATCCCTGCGTTGGTCGTACCCAAAGGGACCAAATACGCAAGTTTTAAAAATGTATTGGTGGCATTTAAGTCGGGGATATTGAAACGAAAAAGGATATTGGATCCTTTGGTACATATTGCCAATAAACACAGATGCAAAGTAAATGTATTATTGGTAAAAACGCCAGGTTATACAGATGACGACCTTAAAATAGATACTGCATTAATGGATATTAGCTCTGAGTTAAGCATCAGGGAGAATGCCACTACCTACCAAGGTGTTTTGCAACATTTGGAATCGAAACAGCCAGATTTGTTGTGTGTTTTTAGACGAAAAAGAGGATTTTTTAAAAAATTATGGGAGAAGAGCACGATTTTAAAATCAGAGTTTTCCGCTTCGGTTCCTGTATTAATTTTAAGCGTTAAGAAAGATTAAGATTACTTTGATAGCTTGCTAAAAAGCATTTTC
>JBLHNI010000275.1:0-4437 GCA_047650615.1 Maribacter sp. | reverse complement strand
AATATTATTGGTAATCCTGGAGCAGTTTCTTTGGGTAATGGTGGTGAACTAAACGGAAGAATGCTCTCTGTTACCGGAGCTGTTAGCGTACTTAATGCACGGACTTTAATTCCACTTCCTTCATATAGTGGAACATTAGCTTTTGAAGATTTATATCCTGGAGAAGGAGATTTTGACCTTAATGACTTGGTTGTTGATTATGACTTTAATATCGTCAAGAACCAACAAGAGGTTGTACAAAGTATGACTGCTACTTTCGTGATTAAAGCGTTCGGAGCTTCTTTACACAATGGATTTGCGTTTACATTGCCAAATGTTTATTCTAGCGATGTGGTTTCTGTTAATGGAACCAATGTAATAAGCAATAGCGTCTTTAGTATCGCGAGCAACGGGCTCGAAAACGGTCAAAGTAAAGCCACCATAATTGTTTTTGATGATACATACAGAGTAATGCCCCCATCCGGTGGAGGCACTGGTGCAAACACACAATTGGCTAATGATAATACAGAACCTGTAACCCTAACTGTAAATATTGTTTTCGCTAATGATGCCATCACATTCAGCGAATTGAACATTGGCACTTTTAATCCGTTCATGATTGTGGGTACAAAAGTAAACGGAGCGCCGGGGTTGCGAGGTAGGGAAGTACACCTGCCAAATTACGAGCCTTCAGATTTGTTTGATACCAGTTATTTTCAACAATTTAAGGACGATTCTTCTCCGGCTGAAGGGCGGTATTTTGTGACCGCGAATAATATGCCATGGGCTCTCAATATTTCAGAAAAATTTGATTGGGTAATCGAGGCTCACAACTTAGCTACAGCTTATCATAAATTTTTAGAATGGGCACAAAGCGGTGGAGTTGTATATCCTGACTGGCACTTAAACAATACAGGTTTCAGAGATAACAGCTTGATATACAATTAGCAGCTTTGTGGTTATTACAAGCATGGCTTTTTCTAAATCCTATCCATTAAAAATGGTCTCAAATTATCTACCAATCCCTATTATTTCCATAAGTCGTCCCCTAGTCTTGCGTGCGCCATAATAAATTCTATTTATAAAATTCTCCATGTCACAACAACTGGTGTATATTTCTTTTTGCACCAATGTATTGCAAATCACTGTATTTCTTGGACTTGCATATGAAAGACCTTAATACCCAAATTTTATTTTTCTGTATCGCCCTATATAAATTATCATAAAAAGCGAATACCTATGAAAGGTTTTAAACCTAGTTTAAGCATCCCTTTAAGACAAATAACTGAGGCCCTAAGTAGCCTGTCGTACTTTTTTTTATATAAGATTCAAGTATTTTTTTTGTACGCCACGACTGACAAAAGCATCCATTTATTAGCTTGGCTAATTTAAGGTTTATATATGTTCCTTATTCCGCTAAATTGAATGAGTATGCCAAAACAGTTTCTACAGTCTTTGTTTGAGTTTATTTCTATATATTTAACTCTGCACACCCAGAACAAAACGTTGGACATGAACGCATGCGAAGCGATTTAAGGTAGCTTGCGCAAAACCTTAAAAGCCCAACAAAGAAGTTTAAACCCCTTTGTAAAGGAATATAATCATATCAGACTGCATGAAGCTTTGGGTATGGAGACTCCTGCTTTTATTCACAATTTCTCCAACAGGCCTTTTCCCGAAAGAATACCTAAATTGGGGTATAGGAGCAATATGAAAATAATGAAGGTTTACCAAAACGGGTCTGTCAGATAGAAATCATATTATTGGGTATATCTAACTGCAGCTCTCAAAGGTAAATATCGTTAAGAAGCACCATAATCGAACAAAACAGTAGACAATACTTTTAAAATAAATCTAATTAATGTAGCTTACCTCTTTATGAAAGCTTCCTCCTATGAAAGAGAACAAGGTACTGAATTATAGTAAAGATGTGTTAGAACATATACCAGCTGACTGGTTACGCCTAACTACACATCGACTAGATATTTATGATGAGGCATTAGCAAAAAGTCACTTCTTAAAGGAGTTTGAAAGCTTATTCAATACGAACAATTCAGCTATATCTGCACTCCAGAAACTCCCTACTGCGTATGACTATATTCGCTTAGGACATCCATTATCCTGTATACTAGAATGGGTAATCGCGCAGGCACACCAGTTAAAACCAGAAAATATAATCAGTTTTTCATCACAGACAATTCCTGTATTGGCAGTCCTAAGAAAAAATATTTTAGCTACTAAAAATACCCAAATCATCTATACAGGCGAGTTACCGGAAATGTTAGATGTAAATCTGTTAAGAAGCATATACGGTTATCAATTTGAGCTAAAGAAAGTGGAAAACGCAGCAGCTATTTCTCCGTTTAACGGCAGTACAATCTTCATTACGCAAAAAGAGCAGATTACTACAAATGACCTCCACCCAAATATTGACTTTTTTATCAATGCTTATGCATATTTAGGAAGTATTTTAATAGTCAATGGAGAACAAAATGAATCTTATATCTCAGAAATTCAGCATGTAAGAAGAAGAGAAACGATTGCCATGACGCCAGCCAATTGCCTTACTGCCTTAAAGTCGGTCATAGAGCAATCTTCTTTCCCTAATCGGGAAAGCACTTTTAAGGCGCACAAAGCAAGCGTTTTAGCTTCAATTTCAACCATTACAGGGACAACTACTACGCCTATAGTCGGTTCTAGCGGACTATCTGTTCAATATGCGATTATGATGGGTCTCGTTCACCATGCGCTTGAACATCATAAAGGAAAGGCAATCAAATTTATTGTTCCTCCAAATTGTTATGGCGGTACAAATGACCAAGCACGGCGCGTTGCTGCATGCCTAGCTAATGTAGAAGTGGTAGATTTACCAGTAGATGGTGATAATAATATGGTGCAAAGCATCGACACCGTGCTAACGAAAATTGCTAGTGAAGATGCGGTACCATACATCATCGCCGAAATTCCAACAAATCCTAGAGTTGAAGTGCCAGATTTAGTAAAGTTAAAGGCCGCTTTAAGCAAAGTACGTAAAACCCCAACGGGAGAAATTGCTATTGATCCTGTTTTTATTTTAGACCAAACATTTTGTCCTAACCTGTACTTTTTGGGTGAAGGAGAAATCCTCTCTACGATTAGGGCTATTTCATACGCTAGCGGATCAAAATTTCCAAGTGGCGGACTATGCACTGCTGGCTACTGTATCGCTAATAAAAAAGCGGAAGGGTTGATGGGTAACATCGCATTGCACCTTAAACTTTGCGATAACGAAGCTACTGATCTTCAATATGAAATATTGGCAACACAACTGCCTACAATGAATCAACGAATTTCTGATGCTTATACAAATACACGCGAATTTGTAAACTATATCCAAAAGAGCTTACCAACCGCGAAAATTAATTTTGTTTCAACTGCATTAGCAGCCGAAGGGTTTACACCCTCCGTGTTTTCATTAGACCTCCCTACAAAAGGGAATACGGACGAAGAAAAAGAAGCCTATAAAAGAGACTTAAATCTAAGATTAATTAATCTAATGATTACCGAAATACCTAGCGAAAGTAAGTTCTGTGTAAGCTATGGGCAGTTACATGGCTGCTATTGGACTATACCTGCAACCTCTACACAAGGGACAACGAAAGAAGGGGACAAAGATTATATTGTTCGTGTATCACTTTCGCCAAATATAGACCTTGAGTTGCACAAGAACGTATTTTTAAAGTTTGTCGAAAGCTTATAATTAAATGGACGCTATCACCAACCCATTTTACGTTTTAGCACTATTATGCCTTATGGTCATCTTAGCCGTGTATGCGGGTAAAACTAAATTCGGGAAATAATTTGGAGCGGCGTTATTGGTTATTTTCTTCACACAGTTCTAGCCAACCTAAAACTAATTCCTTCGGCATCAAACAGTATTGAACTATACTGTACGATTTTCACCTATGTCGCCCCAATCTCTATTTTTTATTTATTGTTAAATGTTAACTTTAGGTCTATAAACCAAGCAGGATTACCCATGATAGGTTTGTTTTTATAGGTTCCTTGGCAACCACACTAGGCATACTCCTTTCCTCGTTTTTAGTATCCCCAGACCGTGTGTTAGTAGAAGATGGAAAAATAATTGCCGGTTTACTAACAGGAACGTATACAGGAGGTAGTGTCAATTTTGATACATTGGCTTTGGAATAGGGCTTTCAAGAAAAAGGGATTTTATATGTAGCAACCATTACCGTAGATAATGTGGTTACCACATTATGGATTTTGGTTACTCTGGCCTTACCCGTGTTTCTTAGAGGCTTTTGGAAGGATAAAACGAATTTAAAATCAACCACCAATACTCAGAACAAGACGTATGTAGAAGATGAACATATTGCGTTCATTTCGCTTATATGGTTGCTTTTATTTTAGGGGTTACCGCCTATTTTGTGTCCGATAGTATTTCAAGACGCTTACCAC
>JBLHNI010000274.1:0-4460 GCA_047650615.1 Maribacter sp. | reverse complement strand
GGTAAATTTTGATAGCGATGTATTGGGAGACGAGAGTCTAGGCCCTACGGCAAATAAAAATAGCACAAGAAGATATTTTACGCATCCTGGCTAACATCACCCAAATAGATTTCATATCTTAGGTAGCCAAACATTGGAACAATGTACTAGTACCAATTAAAAAAACAGTATGCCAAAACGGTCAACCGAAAGACCTAGTGTATATACGTTTGTTCACAATACAAACGAGTATATTAAAACCGAAATTACAGGTATTAGCTGGGAGCAAAAGGATAAATGGATGAAGATTGAACCGGACGGCACCATCTGGTTCCTAGCCAAGGACAAAGGTGGATACGCTTGGGACGGCTGTACACCAAAATTTGAGTTTTTAGACCTGCTGTTAGGAACACCAGATGGCAAATTGGACTACCTTACCGAGAAACCTATGGCGTACTACGCTTCTATGATCCATGATTTTTTTTATCAATTTAAAAAAGAAATGCCCCTGTCTAGAAAAACTGCAGACGTGTTGTTTAGGTTGGTGTTATGGCAAGCTAATTTTAGATGGACATGGACATATTATTTCTTTGTACGGTTATTCGGTGGCGCATTGTTCCCTGGTTGGATAACCTATAAGAAAATTAAACCTATTGAGATTTTAGAATGTTCTTGGATAAAAAGAGCCTACGAAAGTTTTAAGAATTCAGATATGAAAGAAGTACAAAACCACAAGTTTATTCGAATTGGAAAATCCTATCCTAATTAAGCAACTGTAAACTAGTTTAGCCCTTCTAAGTATCCAAAAACCACAAGCTCCTTGCTTTTTTATTACAATCCTATGAAGCAAGTAGGAGCGAGCCTAAGGTAAAAGTAGTAGCAAAAAAGTAAATACCGATTGTATTCCCTGTTTTACCCTATTTTTATACCATGAAAGCCGCCACCGTAGTACAAATCAAAAAAGAACTACAACACAGAAACCCCGAAGAACTATTGCAGTTGTGTCTGCGCCTATCCAAATTCAAAAAAGAAAATAAGGAACTGCTTACCTATCTCTTGTTCGAATCGGATGATGAGACAGGTTATTTGGAAACTGTAAAAACAGAAGTAGACCTATGGTTTTCCGAAATAAATACCAACAGCTATTTTTACATCAAAAAAAGTGTTCGTAAAATTCTTAGGAACCTAAAGAAATACATCCGCTATTCTGGGAAGAAGGAAACCGAAGTAGAACTGCTTTTGCATTTCTGTGAGAAACTAAAGGAGTCTAAACCTTCTATCTACCGAAACGCTACCTTACTCAATCTTTACGAGCGGCAATTGCTATTTATAGCGAAGAAAATAAAATTGCTACATGCCGATTTACAATACGATTATGGACTACTCTTAGAACAATTAAAAAGCTAACCTCATCTTCGTAATGGCGAACTAGCGTACTTAAACAAAATTTTAGTGTACGCCTATCCTAAGGCGTGATATGCTTTCAACACCGCTTCAATTTCAGCTTCGGTTTCTGGGTCAATCTGTTGTCTATTAGGATTTTCCTTTAGCCATGTTAGGGTGCTCTTTATCCCTTCTGCAAAAGGGATCGTAGCCTTGAATCCAGGTACAAAAGTTTTTATCTTGGTATTATCGAACAATACACTTTCTGCTTTATCTGCTAAGAGCGTTCCCGTAAACGAAGGGGCTATTTTACATATAAAATCGGAGGCTATATGCACTACATTGGCTTCCTCTCCGATAGCATCTGCCAGTATTTTATAAATCATGTTCCAGCTAAGCACCTCATCAGAGGTGATATGGAAGGGATGTCCAACGGCCTGCGTCAATCCAAATAAGCCCACAAAACCTTTGGCAAAATCATCGGCATGGGTTACAGTCCATAAAGAGGTGCCATCGCCATGTATTATAATTTCTTTTCCTTTCTTAATTCGGTCTACAATATTGTACTTATCAAAACCACCAATAGCCACTGGGATTACAGTATCATAGGTCAATGAAGGACGTACTATGGTCATTGGAAAACGGTCTTCGCTATAGGCTTTTTGCAAACGCTGTTCGCACAGAATCTTATTATGGGAATAGTCCCAAAGATTATTACAGACCGGAGTGGATTCCGTAATTACGGGATAGCTCAATGGCGTTTGATAGCAGGAAGCTGAGCTAATAAAAATATACTGCTTTGTTTTACCAGAGAAAAGCTCTAAATCGCGCTCAATATCTTCCGGTGTAAACGCTATCCAATTTACGACCACGTCCCACTCATGACCCTTTAGCTCCGTTAAGGTTTCGAGCTTGGTGATGTCCCCTATAATGCTATTTGCCCCTTTTATCGTGACTTTGGAATTTCCGCGATTGAGCACATACAGTTCCATACCCTTTTCAACTGCCAAACGACTAGATGCCGTACTAATATTTCCCGTACCTCCTATAAATAAAACCTTCATTTGCTTTGTTGTTTCATAGACCAGTATTTCGGTCAATTTCTAAACTAATTTAAAGTTAATCACTATCTTCATTACACATCATAATAATCCATAAAAAACCATCTATATGCGACTACTAGTACTCTTTATATTCCTTCTTCTTACCCCCTTAGTATTTGGTCAAACCAAAACGAACCTAGAACTAACAGACATCTTTAATATGGAGTATGTTTCCGACCCTCAAATTTCGCCAGGTGGAAACCAAATCCTATACGTCCGTAATTTTAAGGATATCATGACTGATAAAAACCTGTCCAATATCTGGCTTGTTAATTCTGATGGTTCCAAAAATAGACCAATTACCACCGGTAACCAAAACGACTTTTACCCTCGCTGGTCGCACACAGGGGATAAAATCATCTTTAAATCCAACCGACAAGATGCCCGTATAAAACTTTTTGTCATGTGGATGGATTCCAAGGAAATTGCGCCCTTGACCAATACTCCAAAAGCACCAGGAGCCGTAAGTTGGTCTCCAAACGACCGCTATTTGGCTTTTACCATGTTCGTACCCAAGAAAGAGGAATCTATCGTGAAAATACCTGCTAAACCAGAAGGCGCCAAATGGAATACACCACCGACTTATATTGATAAACTTAATTATAGAGGAGATGGGCAAGGCTACTTAAAAGGTGGAAATACACAACTTTTTACCTTATCTATAGATGGCGGTACACCAAAGCAATTGACCTCTACCGATTTTGACCATGGTGCAGCGGAATGGTCCAAAGACGGTAAAAAACTCTATTTTTCGGCTAATTTCAATCCGGATGAAGCCTTTGAACCCAACGATAGTGAGATTTACGAGCTTAGCCTAGGAGACAAGGCTATAAACGCATTTACAGATCGTTACGGTCCGGACGATTCTCCAAGAGTATCCCCAGATGGTACCAAAATGGCCTACACAGGTCTTGATGATAAATTGTTAGGCTACCAACAAAACCAATTATATGTGCGTGCTATTTCCGGTGGAACTGCAACGCTCTTATCAGGGGATTTTGACCGTAACATTTCTAATATCCAATGGGCCAATGATGGTAGAGGACTTTTCTTTCAGTATGACGATAAGGGAGAAATAAAAGTTGCGCACATGTCCCTTTCTGGAAAGGTAACAGAAAAGGTAAACTAGGTCGGTGGGCTTTCACTAGGTAGACCATACAACGCAGGAACCTTTACCGTATCAAAAACAGGAGCCATAGCATACACGTTGGGAACTACTGCTCATCCAGCAGATTTGGGTGTACATACCAAAAAAGGAAGTAAGCGACTCACCTTTGTAAACGACGACCTCTTTTCTGCAAAAAACTTAGGAAATGTAGAAGAACTCTGGTGGAAATCGTCATATGACAAACGCGATATACAAGGTTGGGTAGTCACCCCTCCAAATTTTGACCCTTCAAAAAAATATCCTTTTATCCTGGAAATTCACGGTGGACCGTTCTCCAGTTATGGCTCCGTATATTCCGCCGAAATACAAGCCTTTGCAGCGGCAGGCTATGTGGTTTTGTATTCGAATCCTAGAGGAAGTACCAGTTACGGTGCAGAATTTGGAAATCTCATTCATCATGATTATCCCAATCACGATTATGACGATCTTATGAGCGGTGTAGATGCGGTTATAGAAAAAGGATATATTGATTCAAATAAGCTTTTTGTAACCGGAGGCAGTGGTGGCGGTGTGCTTACCGCTTGGATTGTAGGTAAAACAAACCGTTTTAAAGCTGCTGTGGTAGCCAAGCCCGTTATCAATTGGGTAAGTTTTGTACTATATGCAGACGGAGCCGCATTCTTCTCCAAATATTGGTTTGGCAAAAAGCCTTGGGAGGATCCGGAAAGTTATTTTAAACGTTCTCCCTTAAATTATGTAGACAACGTTACCACGCCAACCATGCTGTTAACTGGTGAAGAAGATTACCGAACACCCATAGCAGAATCGGAACAGTTCTATACAGCCTTAAAATTAGAAGGGGTAGAAACAGCTATGGTTCGTATTCC
>JBLHNI010000273.1:0-4483 GCA_047650615.1 Maribacter sp. | reverse complement strand
TAAGTTTCTTTCAATTGCAGAATTATAGAGAGCCCGCAACCCGCGCATTCGAATGCTCACACCTCCGTCAGTTCCTCCTCTTGATCTTAGAAATACCTCATATTTATTAAGAAAAGAATACGTTACCTCTTTAAAAGTAAGTTTAGTGCTCTTATTGAAGAGTTTTAGAGAATTATATGAATCCCTATTTGCTCGCGCATTTCCTGTTCTGCCAGCGGTTATCATTTCTTTTATTATTTCATTCCATAAGTAGAATATATTCTGTTGTATAGGATTTGAAAGGATTCGAAAGCGGTCTTCAAAGTCTTCAAGGTTATACTCTTTTTTTTCCATTTCCAATTCGCTTAATATTTTTAAAGCTCTATCTTTGAATTTCAATAACAGTCTATTATTTTGAATGCTATTGGAATTTTTACGGGTAAAACTACCTGTTGTTGGATTCCACTCATTTGGAAAAGCTCTGAATATTGTTTGGAAATACTTGGAGGTTCTGTTTTTAGAAACTCTTAAAGCTATGGGGTAACTGCCGTCAGCTAATTTAGTTTTCCTTAAAACTGTTTTTACTGTTGCCATGGGTCTGGATTAAATCTGTACAACATCTGTACAACAAATTGCTTATTAAAGGTATATTAAATGAAAGCAGTAACAAATTAAAAATTCATAAAATGTTGAAAATCAGACCATAAGAAAATATATATAGTCATATGAAAGCTAAAATTAACAGCCTTACAAGCAGGGGGTCACTGGTTCGAATCCAGTAGGGCCCACAGGATGTTTAAAAGGCTTTCGATTTACGAGAGCCTTTTTTTGTATCCTTTTGTATGTAAAATGCATATGCAGCATAGGATACGGTAATAGGGATATTAGCTCAGTTGGTTTAGAGCGCTGCCTTGACAGGGCAGAGGTCACTGGTTCGAATCCAGTATATCCCACACTATTCCAAAGGCTTTTGTATGGATAGCAACCCTAATTAGGGTAATTTTTTTAAATGCAATCTAAGATACGTTCCAAAGCCATTCCTCTAGAACCTTTTATAAAAAGTGTAGCACCGGTTGGAATGCTATTCGCTGTTAAAAAGTCGGCTACTTCATCATACGTTTTGAACTTCTTATAGTCGCTCTGTACGTTGAAAAAGTTTTCTCCGATTAGATATGCGTTTTCGAAGCCCAGTTGTTTTGTAAGTTCAGCAATAGCCTGATGTTCTAAGTGGGATGTACCTCCCAGTTCAAACATATCGCCTAAAAACAATACTTTAGTTTTGGCTTTTAGGTTTGCGAAATTTTCAAGAGCCGCTGTCATACTACTTGGGTTGGCGTTATAAGCGTCTAGAATAACGGTAAAACCATTTTTTTCTAGTACCTGTGATCTATTGTTGTTAGGCAGGTAATTCTCTAATCCTGTTTTAATTTGTGCTAAGGGGACATTAAAATACGTTCCCATAATAATAGCAGCACAGCAATTGGTGAAATTATAACTCCCCATCAATTGGGTTTTAATCTTAGTTCCTTCAACGGTAATTTCTACAAAAGGATCTGCCGCGGTCATTGTAATGTTGTAAAACTTGGAATCTGTTGTGCTAAAACCGTATTTGTGAACATAATGCTTTAATTTCTCTTTTTGAATGGGGTCGTCGGCATTCATGAACACCGATTTACTATTCGCTGTAAGGTAATCGTACAGTTCACTTTTTCCTTTTATAACGCCTTCTACACCTCCAAACCCCTCTAAATGCGCCTTTCCAAAATTTGTAATGTAGCCGAAATCAGGTGTAGCAATACTGCTGAGGAATGCTATTTCTTCTTGATGGTTCGCACCCATCTCTATAATAGCAATTTCTGTATCGGAGCAAATATCAAGCAGGCTTAATGGGACACCGATATGATTATTGAGATTTCCTTTGGTGGCAATTGTTTTATATTTTTTAGATAATACTGCGTTGATGAGCTCTTTGGTTGTGGTCTTTCCATTACTTCCGGTTAGTGAAATAACTTTGGCATCGCAATACTGTCTATGAAAGTTGGCTAACTTTTGCAAGGTGGTTAACACATCAGCTACAAGGATTGTCCTTTCGCTAATTGCGAATTCCTTTTCGTCTACGATTACATAAGCTGCTCCTTTTTCAATCGCTTTAAGTGCATATTCGTTGCCATTGAAATTATCGCCTTTCAGCGCAAAGAAAATGTCGTTTTTACTTATTTCCCTTGTATCTGTACTTACCTTGGGATGTTGAAGAAATAGTTGGTGTAGTTCTGCTATATTCATGAAATCGAAGATAAAAAAAAGCCCTTTAAAAAAAGAGCTTTTTTAGTATCTAAAATGTAAGAAATTATTTTGCTTTCTTACCTCTTACTGTCTTGTTTTTAGTTTTGGATTTAGAACCTACTCTAGACATTGCACATCTAAAGCCAATATAATCCGTAGCCATATATTGCGGCATATATCTTCTTTGTGCAGGGTCTAGCCAATACGCTCTATCAGTCCAAGAGCCACCTTTGTAAACCCGTACTTCATCATTAATAAGCGAAGTTCTTGTGTTTGATTCATCGTACTGTCTTGTAATACTACCGGTAGAATCCCTATCTATATTATGTTTTGGGGAATTGTACATTTTGTTTTTGTCAGAACCTTCTTCCTCATCGCTGAATCGATTAAAAAATCTAGAGGAGCCTGCGTCACCATCTCTATAGTCGATGTTATCACTAGTAGAGAAATTAGTTCTTAAATAGGTTTCGTCCTCATCAATAGGAACCATTTTTATTTCGCCTGGAAGGTTTACAGCGATAAGTTTACCATTAGGTAGGGTGTCATAAACGATAGAATCCCTTAGAATAGTTACCTTACCATCTTCTCCGATAGCACTTTTCATATAAACGTTACCTCTGTAATAGTTGAAATCACTAACTTCATCGTCTACAATAGGTCTGTATACATCGGCAACCCATTCGGCAACGTTTCCTGCCATATCATATAGCCCTAAATCATTTGGTTTATAGGACATTACCTGTGCAGTAATATCTGCGCCGTCATCAGACCAGCCAGCAATACCGCCATAATCTCCTTTTCCTTGTTTGAAGTTGGCTAATTGATCACCTCTACCCACACGTTGACCGCTTCTTGTGTAATCACCGTCCCATGGATATTTTTTTCTACCTCTATAGTTATTATATTCTCTATTGCCTACTTGAGCCTGGGCTGCATATTCCCATTCTGTTTCTGTAGGAAGTCTATATTCTGGCATGATAACTCCGCTACTTCTTTTTGCAAAAGTAGACGTACTATCCTTTTTCATTTTCCCTTGTAAGGAATCTATTTGTCCATTATATACAGATTCTGGTCTATTTAAATATGCTTCTGTACTGAATGTTCCTGCAACCTCTCCGCTCGCAGCTTGGTATTTTGCATCTTCGGAAAGGTACCCTTCACGCTCCAACATTACCTCGTTTACTCTGTCTGTTCTCCATTCTGCAAATTGTGTTGCTTGAATCCAGTTGACACCTACTACGGGGTATTCTGCATAAGCGGGGTGTCTTAAATAGTTATTCGTCATGGTTTCGTTAAACCCTAATCTATTTCTCCAAACTAAAGTATCTGGTAAAGCACCTTTGTAAATATTGGTATATTTTGGATTTTCGGGTGGGTAAACACTCTTTAAGTAATCTAAATATTCTAAGTACATGACATTGGTAACCTCTGTTTCATCCATGTAAAAAGATTGTACATGCTGCGAGGTAGGTGTATTGTTCCAATCATGCATTACATCATCTTGCACCTTACCTTTTGTAAAAGTTCCTCCTTCAACAAATACCAGTCCTGGACCCGTTTCTTGCTCCTTAAAATCGGTATTGTACTGGAATCCCCCTTCTTTAGCGTTGATGTTCCAACCTGTAGCCCTGGAAACATTCTTGGAAGAGGTGGCTTTTGAACAGCTTGTAACTGTTAAACCTCCAGCTATAACAGTGCATGAGAGTAGAACTTTAATAAACTTGTTTTTCATAAATCTAGGACTTGAGTTCAATCTTTTAATCTAAAATTTCGACGTTTCTTATTTCACAACATATTTTACGCCACTTTCGCTGATTAAAACGGTGTTTTCATCAGAATATTTCATCCCCTTTAAATTATTTTCACAATGCGTGTAAATCATAAAATAAATGGGTGAATCAGCATCCGTTCACGATTATAACGAGTTTAATAGAGTTGTAGTATATCTTATTATACTGTTTTGCCTCCTTAGTTTTGATTATGAAGTAAGGCTTCTAACTATCTTTAAACTAAAATATTTAGGATTTTGCACAAGATTTTGTTGAATAGTCCGTTTTCAACGTAATATGTCGATTTTTTAGAGTTAAGATAAGCAAAGTCGCTAATTTTACTTCTTTAGAACTAATTTAATATTTTAAATGAAAAAGAATTCAATAGTGTTTGTTTGTCTGATGTTGTCAGGTTTGACCGTGTGGGCACAAGAAGACCAAAGAGTGATAAC
>JBLHNI010000272.1:0-4496 GCA_047650615.1 Maribacter sp. | reverse complement strand
AATAACTAACGAAACTTTTGTATAATTACACGATCTTTCAAAGTGGCATCATTTGACCGAAATGACTGGCACGGTCACTCCGAAATAGCCATATATTTCGGAAGACCAAAATTTTAATAAACACAGGGAAGGTTTCAATGCTACTAAGGAGAAATACCAGACTACGCTCAAACATAAAATAGAATGGGTGTCTACAAGTGGTCCATTAACAGAAACCCTCATAAAAATTCAAAAAACCGAGAATATAGACCTTATCATAATGGGTACATTTGGGAATCTAGGCGAATGGGATGATGATGCTACGAATACTTCAAAGTTGATTTTTGAGGCGAACTGTCCGGTTTTGGTCGTACCCTATAGTTTTAAAAAAATTCAAATTCAGCATATCGGCCTAGTCTTAGGCAAAGAGGAAATTGAAGATACCCATGTACTTGGTAAGCTACTAGAAGTGGCTAGAAAATTTAACGCTAAGGTGTACGTCATAACTATAGAGAATAAACCAGAAACTTATGGCTATTCAGAAGTGGATGAAAAAAATGAAAATACGATACAATACTATCTTGAAAATTTTTATTCCGAGCATGTTTTTATCAAGAATCCTGATATAGTAAAAGGAATCTTAACCTATGCAACCGAAAAGAATATTGATATGATTACGATTCTTCCAAGAAACCAAACCACAAATGGTCAATCATCTGAAGGACAGCTTACCCAAATACTAACCTTACATTCTAACGTACCGGTGTTGGCTATTAATTAATATAATTTATGGATTACTCTTTTAATTTAGGCCTAACATGAAATATTTATAGCGTACGAAAATTAAATCGAAAACATCAAAAAATGCTAATCTCAGTAAGTATGGGTTAAAAAATATCACGGCACATTAGAATCTTGGTGGAGAGACCCTTCAAAAATTGACCCTCAAAGAAGGCATAGGCACTGAAACTGAAAACGGAACACTTTGTGTCAATACATGGAAATTTACCGGAAGATCGCCAAACAATCGATTTTTGGTACAGGATGATTACACCAAGGATAAGGTTTGGTGGGGGCGCATTAATAAACCTCTTGACTCGGACAACTTTAAAAAAAATATATAATGAAGTAGCCAGGTATATGTCTGGCAAAGGCTTACCTCGGTATAAAAAGGCCAATTTGGGGACTTCTATGTTACCTATACCATTAAGGTTCCTACCAAACTTAATACAGCGTAAAAAGAACTTTTTAAACAACTGCAAAAATATGAATTGATTGCCTTAAAAGTCATTGATGAGCAGCAGTTCCTTTATATTGAGGAATTACCCAAAGTAGAAAAAATGGTACGTCTACACCAAGATTAAAAAATTAATATTGATGGCATTGAAGCAATTCACTATTTATTGGAGCGAACTCGAAAGATGAGCGATGAGCGATGAGTTACAAACCATTAGGGAAAAATTTAAAAGACACGAAGATTTCTAATCATTTATATCGTAAATATCTTTGAGCACAGATATAACCAAACCTTCTTCATAGTTCTCCAAATCATAGCGAATCTTAATTTTGGTGCCCAGGGGCACATGATAATAGATAATCCAGGCATCAGCCTCCTTGGTTCCTATACATCCGTTGGAGTAAGCCTTTCCTAAAGTCTTGGGATTGGTGGTTGGGTGTATCATTTGTCCGTTTCTGATGCTGTTTATCTCCGTTTCTATCCACGGAATTTGAGGCATTATTGTAATTTTTCCATCGTCTCTTTTCGTTACATAAAACTGTTTACCGTCAACCGGATTGTAAAATTCTGGGTGTTTTACATGGTCAATTATTCTTCCTTTTCCTATTTTTGTTCTCAAATCAGTCACACGATCTCCAAATTTTAAATAGCGTTCTCTGTTCTGTCCTACTCTAATGGGGAACGTATACAACAAAATGGAATCTTCAAAAATGCGCAATTTAAATTCGGGTATGTTTACGTCAATTTGTGTATTCGCAAAATTATCTAGGATTTGGCAAGCAGTAAGGGAATCAGGAATCTTCAATATACTTCCCTCGGGCAGTGCTATCATCTTTCGCTGATCATATACAAAAGAATCACGGATCATCATCCGATAGTAATCTGTATTTGCCAAAGTATCCATAATCCAAAGGTTGCTTCTAACCAATACATGCTCCGATAAGGTATAGGGCACCAATGAATCATATTTATTTACTAAGGAATCTACAAACTTAAAATACTCCTCAATTAGAATATTTCTACCAACTCGTACTTTTTTCGGCAGTTTAAATGCCGCAATATATGGTTGCAAGGTATCGGCTTTGGGGACTTCATTTTCTATATTCGATGGGTTTCGCGTATTACAAGAAGTCAAAACAACAAAGAACAACCATAGCGTAATGAATGTGATCCGTACCATATTAGCTTCCTATTTTCCCTATTACACAACTGATATACGATTTAGTTTTTTGGCCAAAAGAGTTCTTTTTATCAATTAAAGGGTAACCTAATTTAGTCAAGGTTTTCTTTGCCGATTGAAAAACAATAATATTGGTATGGTCAAAGTATACTGTGCTGTTCTCCACATCGATTGAAACATTACCAACATCTTTAAGTGTATTTAGTTTATGACTAATCGCAGTAGCACAACCACCAAATTTCAGATTTTGTATTTCTATGGATGTTTTCATAGGATAAATGTAGTTTGATGTTGGACAGAAAAAAATGACCTTTATCATGTCTCTTTGGGCATTGTCTCGCCAAACCACCATCTTTTTTCCATAGGTCTTGTAATGAGTCCAAATCTCTTTACCGCATATTCTTTAAGATGCGCCTTCATTTCCTCCACAGAATCTGTCAAGAACAACAAATCCATATCTTTTTGGGAAATACTTTCATTTTCGGTTATCATTCTGATGTGACCGTACAACTCTTTATGATATTTCTTTCCAAAAAGCACTCACAGGAAAATGGTGTATCATTTTGGTTTGCATCAAAGTTAAGGCCACAAAAAGTTCATCTAGTGTACCTATACCGCCAGGCGTTACTACAAAGGCAAAAGAATTTTCAACAATAAAAACTTGCGCACAAAAAAAAAGGAATATTGCTTCATTTATGAAGATACGGATTGGGTTGTTGCTCAAATGGTAATATGATATTGCAGCCAATAGAGTACCCATTATTAAGATAAGTACCCTTATTGGCCGCTTCCATAATCCCAGGGCCACCGCCCGTCATAACAGCAAAACCCATTTCAGATAGTGCCTTACCAACTTCCTCTGCCTGTTTGTAATAAGTATATTCCTTCTCAAATCTTGCTGATCCAAAAACGGTTACACAAGTGCCAATAAAGTGAAGTATTCTAAAGGCTTCAACAAAGTGGTAGTGTACCTTAACCGTGAACCAAAGATCCTTAAATCGGCTGCGGGGGACATCTAAAAAATCGCGTTCCTTGCTCAGATAGAAGAGATTTACATCCCTTTTTGTCTTGTCTTGCATCTTATGTTTGGTTGTTTTATTATAAATGTAGCCCATACAAAAGCTCTTAAAAATGATGATTTTCATAGAAACGTCATGATATTGGTCATTTTTAAGGCAGCAGTTTTAATTTACATTTGGGTATGGCCAATATCCTAAAACCACTCCTTTCAAAAGCAAAAATGGTGGAAGGGATAAAACAATTTTTTATCCAGATTGGGGAATTGACCTATTTCTCTGGCCGATTTTCTAAAGAGGTTTTTACCCCACCTTTCGAGTTTAAGGAACTTTTGAGACAATGTTATCAAATGGGAAACCGATCTTTAGTTTTGATTGGCGTTACAGGATTTATTATCGGTTTAGTTATGACCTTGCAATCACGTCCTACATTGATTCAATTCGGTGCCGTTTCTTGGGTGCCTAATATGACAGGTATTTCCATAGTTAGGGAAATTGGGCCCGTAATAACAGCGCTTATTTTCGCGGGAAGAATTGCCTCTGGAATAGGCGCCGAATTGGGTTCTATGCGTGTTACCGAACAAATTGATGCCATGAGAGGTATCGGGCACCAATCCGTTTAAATATTTAGTAGTAACTCGTATTCTGGTAACAACTTTGATGCTTCCGTTATTGGTTGTCTTTGAAGATTTGATTGCTCTGTACGATTCTGCATTGGTAGAGAATATAAAAGGCGATGTGTCTTTTCAATTATATTTTAATACAGTTTTTGATGCCTTAAGTTTTGGAGATATAGTACCTGCTACGGTAAAATCATTCTTTTTCGGTTTTGTCATCGGTTTGGTTGGGTGCTATTAACCCGACGGGATTAAACCAATATCAAGCAGCGTATTTTATATCCCTATGATTGAAATAAGATTTAACCCGCTGAGTATTTTTCTGTAGCATATTCATGTGGTTTTCTAAATTTTCTTTCAATTTTTCTATTGTTTTCGGAGCCGGTTTTTCAGACAGTCCGTATTTTAAATCACCGTTTAAATATTCATCAGGATTTCTGTCAGGAGAATAAGATGGCAGATAGAAT
>JBLHNI010000271.1:0-4515 GCA_047650615.1 Maribacter sp. | reverse complement strand
GAATGGAACGAACAGTCTACTGCAATGCATCCTGTTTTAAGAGAGGTAGCTGCGGCTTTGGGTGACAAGAGTAAAGTGATAAAAATTGATGTTGATAAAAATAAAGAGCTTGCCCAAGCGCTTCGCGTGAAGGGATTACCAACATTAATGATCTACAAAAAGGGAGAGATGGTTTGGCGCCAAAGCGGGGAACAAGATGCCAATACGCTCATAGGAATTTTGAGAGAATACGCGTAACTACAGAAATTAACGTACGCTTTCTCTACTAGAAATCTATAGGAGACATGCTCTATACAAGACGGGTTTTAGGCGTCTAATCTCATGATTTCAATACACCTACTCTTAAAGAAAATAAACAACAAGTAAGAATATATTCTCAAGTATGTTGCATTTTGTTTCGCGTTTCAGGTAGCATAAAACCTGATCTAATGTATAAATAGTACATCTGTAATTTATTGTGAGTACGGGTCTTTGTAATCTCCCTAGGGCTCTAAAATTATATTTTTAGTTTGCTGGAGCGGTTCCTGCAGTGTCCTCTAAGGTATCTGTTTTTGTGGCATCCAATTTAAGGGTGTCTTGTTTCATATCAGGATTAGCTTCCGGAGTAGTTTCAGGCATTTCAAAGTCGTCCTCATCTTTATAAAAATGTTGGAACTTATCAATATACTCATTGAATATGAGTGTTTCTTTTTCGGCCACTTCGCGATCGTTATTGTTTATGAGATTGTCTATGTTGCGTCTATAGGCTTCCATGTCGGCAATGATCTCATCAATGTTACTGTACTGCTCGTCTAGATTTGTACCAGCATAATATGCTAAACGTTCTTGATACACTGTTTTTAACTTATCAAACAGATTCCGTGCCTTTTCCGTTTCGCCTACTTTGTAGTAGCCATCTACAAAAGGCTCTACAAGGGTATAGTATCCAAACTGATCTACCGGCATATTGTTCAAGGAGATTTCAATCACTTCTTTTGCCTTATCTATATTATTTTCTCTGATCAGCGCTTCCATCAACCGCGCTAAATTAGACCTGTAAGATACACTTTGAATGCGGGTTTGCGTGTCGTGATAAATATCCGTGCTACCGGAATTCCCCCAGTCCCATTTAGTAACGATGTCGTACATTAAATCAGTATCAATCCTACCCATTTCAAAGGAATTGGGGCGTTCCGTTCTAATGGGAACCAGTTTATAGGCCATGCCATCTAATTGAAGGTAATCTTTCATCCATAGGAATTCGGCATCGTCAAAACTTCCGCCGGAGAAATAAAGAGGTCTTTTCCAATCGTTGTTGGCAAGAATATCCAACATCATCATATTTTTCTTGGTAATAGCACCTGGGAGGTCAATATCTATAAAAGCTACGATTAGCGCAGAATCCTTGGCTTTTACCAGTCCACTTTCCAAAACATTTTGTTTGTTCACGGGCACCCTAATTTTGTCGGTAGGGTAGTAGACCATGTTTTGCGTATTCTCATCGTAGTTGTTCGGGTCTTGTCCGTTTTGTTCAAATAGGTATTTTAGCTTGGTCCGCGGCTTGTCACTATCAATCCAGTTCATAAAGTCCTTAATAGCCCATCTGTTATCCGTCGCTTTTTGAAAGTAGAGCACATCTCTATTTCCTTGGCGGTATTTTTCATGTTCTATTTGTGATGGGATAGGGTCACTTTCATAGGCTTTGTGCTTCATTTGATCCACATACCAATCCGTCTCGAATAAACTCGTACAGACAATACGCACATCCGTGCGGTAGGCCTCTATTTCTTGGGCGTACCAGAGCGGAAATGTATCATTGTCACCTATAGTGAATAAAATGGCACCTGCATCTTCTTGGCAGGAGTCCAAATACGCCTTAGCAGATGCATTTGCGGTAAACCTACCAGAGCGGTCATGGTCGTCCCAGTTCTGCACCGCCATTACTGTGGGTACGGCTAACAAGCAAATAACAACAACTGCTGGAGCCAGTATCTTTGGCTTCAACCAGTCCTTAAACCCATCAAAAAGTCCGTACACGCCTAGGCCTATCCAAATAGCGAAAATATAAAAAGAACCCACCAAGGAATAGTCGCGCTCCCTAGGTTGGAAAATATAAGGGTTCGTATAAAATTGAATGGCAAGTCCGGTAAATAAAAAGAAAATTAACAAAACCCAAAATTGCTTTGGATTTTTTGAAATCTGAAAAACCAGACCAATAATACCTAGGAGCAGTGGTAAGAAGAAATAGGTATTTCTGCCTTTGTTGTTTTCAATTTCGCTGGGGAGATTATTTTGACTTCCCAAGCGCCAGCTATCGATAAATTTGATGCCGCTAAGCCAGTTTCCGTTGTCATTATATCGGCCTTGAACATCATTCTGCTTTCCGACAAAATTCCACATAAAGTAGCGCAGGTACATGTAATTGAATTGAAATTCAAACATGTATGTTACATTGTCCCAAACCGATGGTGGTTCTACTTCAATAAAATCTTCAAAACGTTTTAGGAAGCTAATGTACTGGTCCGCGTCTATTTCGCCGTTGGCGAAACCCGTTTTAACTTGATCTACCGCTTTGCTAAGTTCTTCATTCGGTTTGGTTATCCTAAAGTCCAGTGGGCCAAAGTGGCGCATGTAGTTTTCTGCATGCTGGGAGCTCCACATTCTTGGGAGAATGCCTTGGTGTTCCGGGTTTGGGCCTATATCTGCGTTTTTGTACTTATTTACAATAATGTATTTATCTAAAGTATAGTCCTTTTCATATTTGGGTTTTCCATCACGTTCTTCACCTTGGGAAGCGAACATCTCGGAGTAGTAACTTCCGTAAATGGGACTATCCACTCCCGGGTATTGCTCCCTGTTGTAATAGGCCAAAAGTGCCCTTGCATCAGACGGGTTGTTCTCATTGATGACCACTTTGGCGTTGGCACGTATGGGTAGCATGATCCAGGAGGAGAACCCTAGAAAAAGGAACATTAGACATAAAACTATGGTATTGCCCGTTTTGTAATTGTGCTTTCTAGTGTAGCGAAGGCTTAAATAAAAGGCGGTAATAAATAGAATACCAATAATAATAGAGCCCGAGTTAAACGGAAGCCCCATGCTGTTAATGAAGAACACTTCTCCCCAGCCAAATAGCACTAAGACATAGGTTAAAGAAAATTTATAAACCAACATCAGTATGCCAATAACAATGAGATTGGCAAGCAGAAAATTCTTTACGGTTGTGGTTTTGTACGTTTTAAAGTAATAAAGTAGGCCTATGGAAGGGATGGCAAGAAAGCCCATAAATTGAATGCCAAAGGTGAGTCCCACCACATACGAGATTAGGATAATCCATCTATTTCCTCTCGGGTCTTCTAAGTTATCGGTCCATTTAAGTCCTAGCCAAAGCAGGAGTGCCATGATAAAACTGGCCATGGCGTACACTTCTGTTTCAGTAGCATTAAACCAGAAACTATCTGAATAGGTAAATGCCAGAGATCCAATTAGCCCACTTCCCAAAATTGCTATCGCTTTGCTATTGGTGAGTTGCTCGTCGGTATCCATTAATTTCTGGGTGATGTTGGTAATGGTCCAGAACATAAATAATATGGTAAAAGCGCTTGATATACCTGAAACCAAATTTACCATCATGGCTACTTGACTGGGCTCTAAAGCGAACATAGCAAAGAAGGCACCGATCATCTGTAGCAAAGGAGCTCCCGGTGGGTGCCCAACTTGTAATTTGGCTGCCGTGGAAATATATTCCCCCGCATCCCAAAAACTGTTAGTCGGTTCTACGGTAATGAAATAAGTGATGAATGCGATAAAAAATACGGACCACCCAAGGAGGGTGTCCCACTTCTGAAAGTTCTTTGAAAACATGTAACCCTAGTTAAAGCTAAGGACGAATTTACTAATTAAATTAGATAACAGACTACAATTTTTATAAACCTTTAACAGGCTGGCTTATCGGTTTTTTAGATTATTGTATTAAAAAAAGTTTGTGCAAACCAAACTTTGTTTTAAATTTGCATCCTCGAATGCAAAACTTGTGTTTCGCATCTAGAGATTGGCCCATGGTGTAATTGGTAACACACCGGTTTTTGGTACCGACATTCAAGGTTCGAGTCCTTGTGGGCCAACTTAATAAACTCCTAGCGAATTGATTTTCAATTTGTTAGGAGTTTTATTTTTTTGTATTAAACGAACATTTGAACGACTTTTTCGGATCAAGTCCAAAAGTTGTGGGATTTGGACTTATGCAAAAATATTAGTTAGTCTAAAGAGGAAGAATTCGGATCAAGTCCAAAAGTTGTGGGATTTGGACTTATGCAAAAATATTAGTTAGTCTAAAGAGGAAGAATTCTACATTTCTCACGCCTCTGAATTGCGCTCTAAAGGCCTTTATTTTAGCATTGAAAGATTCTGCAGAAGCATTCGTACTTCTATTGTCAAAGTAGTTTAAGATGTTTTTGTAATGAATAGACATCGTTCTAGAGATGCTATTAAAGCTTTTAAATTGGGCTTGCCTTACTTTCTCATCCCATTTAGCCA
>JBLHNI010000270.1:0-4521 GCA_047650615.1 Maribacter sp. | reverse complement strand
TCTAGTATTGAAGTAAACGCCTACCGTAAAAAGAGCTACTGCAGCTACCGATGCCCATCTGTATATATTTCTTTTGGGCTGTAATGGCAACTTTTTGGTATAGCGCTCTTCCTTAGCTTTGGAAAAATATTGAAATATTGGTGTATACTGATCTAGGTGTGGTGCAACATCATCACTTAAAAAATACATCCGTAAGGTTTCTTCCTCCGCTACCGTGGCGGTAGCCTCAAAATACTTTTTCAAAAGTTTTTCTATGTTATCCAATTCCATACCTATGTTTTTCTGTTAATTTTTCTCTTATCGTTTTTCTTGCCCTTGACAATGCCACTCGTATTGCTGTAGGTTTCATATCTAACAAAGCTTCAATCTCTTCATAGTCATACTGTTCCACATCCCGCAATTGTAACACCAGTTTTTGTTGTTCTGGCAACTCCTCCATAATTCGCTGTATCCAATCTATACTGTCCCTTGCTTCTACTTGTCGTTGTAAGGAACTACTATCGTCACTATAGTTACTATGCACGAGCTTTAAGTTGCTAGCTTGTTTGGACTTTAAACGATCCAAACAATAATTTTTAGTCATGGTCATGGCAAAAGCCTCCGCGCTTTTATACCCTTCTATCTTATTTTTCTTAGACCATAACTTCATTAAAATCTCCTGTGTAGCATCTTCCGCTTCCTCACTAGATACTAAAAGTCGTTTAGCCAATCGGTACAACTTATCCTTAAAAGGCATTACCACATTTAAAAATTCCGATTGTTTCATGCGTTGTTGGTTGTTTGTAAACATGTCTTAATGGTTTACAAAAAGAAGACGAAGTTCAACGAATTTTGTTACAATTAATTTTTTTTTACTTCATATAAAGGTAAATTTAACATCCCTACCAGGGAATTTGACGTATGTAAAAAAAGAATGAAATTGCATGAGCTAGCCATGTGCCTTGTTTTTGGAATAGTTATTGATATTTAATTTCTTAAATTGTCTATGAAAAAAGTAGTTATGAAAACGTATTTTTTATTGTTCCTTGGCTTAAGCGTAGTTTTTAATTCCTGTAAAAAAAATGATGACGACCCTGTTACCAAAGAAGAAACACAAGGGCAAGAACCCGTTGAGGAGACAAAACTTAGAACTGATTATCCAGCCCAAGATTTTATGTGGGGAGCTATGAATGCTTTTTATTTCTGGCAGGGTGATGTGCCAGATTTAGCCGATTCACGCTTCGACACTGTAGATAGTTATGTTAAATTTCTAGCGTCAGAAGAAGACCCTGCTACCTTTTTCTACAGTATTTGCAACAACCATGAACGTATCGTGGGTGAAAATACTGCTGTAGATAGGTTTTCTGTGGCAGTAGAGAACTATAAAGACCTTGTGAATAGCCTTCAAGGAGTTTCTAGAAGTAATGGGCTTGAATTTCAATTGTACCTTTTCGAAGGTAGTAATGATGTTTACGGTGTGATAACCTATATAGCTCTAAATTCGGACGCGTCCGAAAAGGAAATTAAAAGAGGAGATGTTTTTATCGGGGTAAACGGACAAACTCTAAATAGAACTAATTTTAGAGAATTATTATTTGGCGACAGCAATACTTACACTTTAAGTATGGCTGAAATTTCTAATGGAAGCATTTCGGACAATGGTATTGAGGTAGCCCTAACCAAAGTTGACAACTTTCCTGAAAACCCTATTTTAGTTTCTAAAGTTATAGAGCAAAGTGGTGTAAAGGTTGGTTACTTGATGTACAACGGCTTCCTGGCTACTTTCGATGAAGAATTGAATAATGTTTTTGGTTCTTTCAGCTCGGAGGGCATTAGCGAGTTAGTTCTGGATTTTAGATACAATGGGGGAGGCAGAGTAAGTAGTGCAGTTCAGATAGCTAGCTCTGTATACGGCACAAATACCGAAGAAATTTTTCTAAAAGCTAGATATAACGATAAGATACAGTCAACTTTTGACCCTGGAGATGGTGAAACAAATTTTTCTAGTTCAACCCTTGATGGTTCCCCAATAAATTCCTTGAATTTAACGCGTGTTTATGTACTTACCACAGAAAGGACAGCTTCAGCAAGCGAATTAGTTATCAATGGATTAGCACCATATGTAGACGTAGTTCAAATCGGTGAAAATACCACAGGTAAGAATGAATTTTCAATCACTTTTGTAGATGATGCGGAAAACAGTTTTTTCTATGAGGAAGAAAGAGAAGGGAACATTAACCCAAATAATCAATGGGGTATTCAGCCACTACTGGGTAGAAATGAAAATGCAGACGGGTTTTCGGACTACACGGGAGGGCTATTACCAAGATACGAATTGTTAGAGGACATAAGTAATTTAGGTATATTGGGCGAACCCACAGAACCGCTACTAGCCTTAGCCCTTAGTAAAATAACAGGAGAAAGTGCTAAAACTAATCTAAAGCCAGCCATAATGGCTCATTCCTTTATCTCTTCCTATGAATTTAAGCCGACAAATAACCTATCTGTTATGGATGGTTTGATAAAAATGGATATTAAAAAAATGGGTGAAAAGAATTTTAAATAGCTTTTTTCAGCATATAATATGTTGAACTATTATTCGATTTGATGAGAATAAATATTTTTTTTGAAGTTTAATAACACGTAGGTTCGGCTCAAAAAACATTCGCGATTAGAGTCGTTTAGTGCTCTATTTTCTAATTAAGTATTACTTGTCAGGCAAAAAAGTTTAATACACCTTGGGGGATATCAAATCTTAATTGTTATTATCATTAGGAATTAGGCATATCAAATTTACCATATATGAAAAGACTAAATGTTATCGTGGGACTCGTATTATTAATGTTTATTTCCTGCTCCAAAGATAGTAATTTGAGTATCCCTGGAACCGTAAATCCAAGCGCTGACGCAGGTGTGGAGGTTCAGGATTTTATGTGGAAAGCGATGAATTTCTGGTACTTTTGGCAAGCAGAGGTAGATGACTTAGCAGATAATCGGTTTACCAATACAACTGAAGGACGACTGGAATACACTGCGTTTTTGGATTCCGAAGACAATCCCGCTGCCTTCTTTGATAATAAATTACAATTCATTCAAGATCGTTTCAGTTTTTACAATGAAGATTATACCGTCCTTACGCAATCCCTTTCAGGTATTTCTAGAAGTAATGGTTTGGAATTTGGCTTAGTTCGTTTTCAGGATAGCGAGAATATTTTTGGATTTGTTCGCTATATCATCCCTGGTTCAGATGCAACTACAAGGGATATCCAAAGAGGAGATCTATTTACCGGAGTTAACGGGCAAGCGCTAAACATTGACAACTTTAGAGCATTACTTTTTAACGAAAACAATGAGTATACGCTAAATATGGCGGAATTTATTAATGGTGAGGTCACGGCTAACGACAAAGAAGTAAGCCTCACAAAAGAAGAAGCCTTATCGGAAAATCCAGTATTTATTTCAAAATCGTTTGAAATAAATGGGGAGAATATTGGGTACCTCATGTATAACCAATTTACTAACGAGTATGATGACGAGCTCTATGCGGCCATTGAAGCTCTAAAATCTGCAGGTATTACCAATCTTATTATGGATCTTAGATACAATCCTGGAGGTTCTGTAAATACCACACGCTTATTGGCCAGTATGATTTACGGCACCAATACGGAAGATCTATTTCTAAGAAAACGATACAATGACAAGCTACAGTCTGAGTTTAGTAAGAACAGGTTGGAAGTTTACTTTACTGGTAAAGTGGGTAGTAAAACCATAAATTCCTTAGGACTCAGTAAACTATATGTACTGACTTCGGCAAGTTCAGCCTCGGCAAGTGAATTACTGATAAACAGTTTGGAACCCTATATGGATGTGATACAAATTGGGGATGTAACCCGAGGAAAAAACGAATTTTCCACTACACTAGTAGACGACCGTGAAAACTCTTATTTATATACCCCTTCTAGAATAAATAAGATAAACCCAAAGGTACAATGGGCCATACAACCGTTATTAGGCCGAAATGAAAATGCAGAAGGTTTTTCAGACTTTACCGATGGTCTAGTTCCTGACGTTCAATTGAAGGAAGACTTAGAAAATTTAGGAATTTTAGGTGACCTAAATGAACCCCTATTAGCAAGGGCCATACAAGAAATAACCGCTGGTACCGGCAAACGAGATTTTACGGTTAAAACACCTGCAAACATAATAAGCAGTTCAAAAATGTTCGGCCCTTTTAGCGACCGAATGATAGATGATACGCATTATTAATACCTGAATGAATTATAAAAAAAAGGAGCATGTAAACCATGCTCCTTTTTTATTCAACTTTCACTAAGGACCGTTTTCAAGTCAGTCATCAAAGTTTCAAATTCATACCTACTCTAATATTTCTTCCTCTTGTTGTAAAATCGGTAACCTCCACATAGTCGGTGTTAAAAAGGTTATCGAGAGACACGAAAAAATTCATCTTACTACTCAAATCGTGTTTTAAGTAAAGGTTTACTAAGCTAAATGCTTCTAAATCCACAGCATTAAAGCTTGCAA
>JBLHNI010000269.1:0-4538 GCA_047650615.1 Maribacter sp. | reverse complement strand
ATTAAAAAATGAACGTTTGGATGAGTTGGTTAAACTTGCCAAACAGAATGAAGGCCTAACACTATTGAACCTCATAGCCTCACACGACTTAAGGTCTCCGATACATAGCCTGCTTTCCCTTTTTGCGTTCATTGATTATGACGAGATAAAGAACAAGGAAACATTAGAAATCCTTAAATCCATAGAAATGGAAGTAAAAAGTGTTGAGAACTCATTGGATAATTATTTAAATATAATGAGCATCAATACTTTAGCTAATGCAGCGCTTGAAGAAGTTATTCTGGACCACAGTCTTTCTGTAGCAGTTAATTCCATAGGTTCATTGATTCAAAATTCAAATACTACAATCAGTTTCGACTTTTCTTCTTTTCCTAGTGTTTATTTCAATAAGGTGTACATGCAGAGTATTTTTTAAAATCTTATAGCCAATGCAATTAAACATGCAAAACCTGGTGTTCCTCCAATACTTGAACAATTTTCTTTTATTGAAGATGGACAAAAAATCTTGAGGATTAGGGATACTGGTAGAGGTATGGCTTTGAATGTAATTGGGGATAAACTATTTAATTTAAATCAAAGATTTGACTCGGAGGAGGAGGGAAAAGGCGTTGGTCCTTACATCGTTTATAATCAGACAACTAGCCTTAGAGGGGCGATAAGTGTAAAAAGTAAACTGAATCAAGGAGCTACCTTTACTTTCAAATTTAAGACGAACTAGGGTTTCCTATTCCAGTTGCAGTAGAATCCACCGGAGTCAAAATATCTATATCGTTACTATCATCATAATCACAACTGTTAAGGGCAATTATTCCTGTCATAAATACCAAAGAGAGTAGTAGTCTTTTCATTATTTGTTTATTTTTTTTGGATTCTACCTTATATAACAACGTCGGAAATTTACCTTTTGGTATTTGATGCTAGGGAACAATAGCGTATCTTTTTACAAACATTTACTGCCATGAAAAAAATTATAGTTTTACTTCTCGCTATTACGGTGTTACAATCTTGTAAAGAAGAGTTGAAGTCCACCAATTCGGTAAACGTATCTTTTAGTTCCGAGCTTAGCGATATGCCCAAAGACGGCAGGCTATTACTCATGCTTTCCAACAACGATGAGAAAGAGCCCCGTTTTCAGATAAATGATGGCTTAAACGGGCAGTTGGTGTTTGGAATGAATGTGGATGCCATGGCACCAGGTGCTGCGATAACTTTTGACGATGCCATTTTTGGGTATCCGTTCTGTAGTTTGGCAGAAGTGCCACCAGGCGAGTATAATGTCCAAGCGCTGTTGCATGTTTACGAAACGTTTAATCTGGCCACTGGGCAAACCGTAAAACTTCCTATGGATAACGGTGAAGGACAGCAATGGCAGCGATCACCGGGTAATTTATACAGTAAACCTTTTAAAATAAGGGTAGCAGATAACGGTATTTCTAATGTAGACGTGGTCATGGACCAAGTAATTCCCGCTATTGAAGAACCAAAGGATACCGAATGGATAAAGCACATCAAAATAAAATCGGATAAACTATCTAAGTTCTGGGGTAGGGATATGTATTTAGGAGCTCATATACTATTGCCTAAAGGTTTTAAAGAACATCCTGAGGCAAAATATCCGCTTATGGTATTTCAAGGTCATTTTCCAAGTGATTTCGGCGGATTCCGAACGACGCCTCCAGACCCTGAAATGAAACCGGAATACTCCGAACGTTTTAGTCTGGAAGGATACAATGTAATCCAACAACAAGAAGCCTATGACTTTTATAAACGTTGGAACGAACCCGAATTCCCTAGAATGTTGATTATTGAAATTCAACATCCAACTCCGTATTATGACGATTCATATGCCGTAAATTCTGCCAATCAAGGTCCATATGGGGATGCGATTACCTATGAGCTTATTCCGCATATAGAAAAAGAATTCAGGGGAATGGGAGAAGGCTGGTCTAGATTCCTATACGGTGGTTCTACAGGTGGTTGGGAGTCTTTGGCGGTTCAGGTAAAATACCCAGAGGAGTATAACGGCTGCTTTGCTGCTTGTCCAGACCCTATCGACTTTAGGGCCTATTCCCTTACAAATATTTACGAGGATGATAATGCCTACTACTATGAAAGTGCCAATAATAAAGTAGAGGTTCCGGCACATCGGGATTATTTAGGCAATATACAATCTACCTTACGGCAAGGCAATCACTTGGAATTGGTGTTGGGCGATAAATCCCGCTCAGGGCAACAATGGGATATTTGGGAAGCCACGTATTCGCCGCAAGGGATAGATGGTTATCCGGTGCGTATCTGGGATAAAATGACGGGTGATATTGACCATTTTGTTGCAGAGTATTGGAAGGAAAACTATGATTTAAGACATATTCTAGAACGTGATTGGGATAAATTAGGCGACAACCTAAAAGGGAAAATACATATCTATTGTGGCGATATGGATAACTACTATTTGAATAATGCAGTATACCTTATGGAGGATTTTTTAGAAAGTACTACCGAGCCGTATTACGATGGAGAAGTATTGTACGGTGACCGATCCGAGCATTGCTGGAATGGTGATCCGAAATTACCCAATGCCATTACCAGATTGCGCTATAACAGCATGTACGTGCCAAAAATCATGAAACGCATAGCGGAAAGCGCTCCAAAAGATGCTGATTTGACGAGTTGGAGGTATAATTAAATTTGATATTAACCTTAAGAATTTATTTGATGGTATGAAATATAGAAGATTTGGTCGTACCGATTGGCTAGTAAGTGAAGTTGGTTATGGTATGTGGGGAATGGCTGGTTGGACCGCAAATGATGATGCCCAATCCGCAAAGTCATTGGATATAGCAGTCGACAATGGTGTTAATTTTTTTGATACCGCTTGGGGATACGGAGAAGGGCATAGCGAAGAATTGTTGGGGGATCTTTTACGAAGGTATCCTTCTAAAAAGTTATATACAGCCAGTAAAATACCACCTAAAAATTTTCAATGGCCTGCGAAACCGGAGTATGCTTTTGAGGATTCCTATCCAACAGAGCACATTATGGATTATACCCATAAAACATTAAAAAACCTGAGGTCTGAACAGCTCGATCTCATGCAATTTCATACCTGGGACGATGGTTGGAGTAAACGCGAAGAATGGCAAAGGGCTATTGAGGATTTAAAGACTTCCGGTAAAATTGCCGCTATGGGTATTAGTATGAACCGCTGGGAACCGGAAAATGGGATAAAAGCCTTAGAAACAGGCGTATTGGATGCCGTGCAAGTCATTTATAACATATTTGACCAAGCTCCTGTAGATACACTATTTCCGTTATGTAAGGAGTTGGATATAGCAACTATTGCCCGTGTACCTTTTGATGAGGGAACTTTGACAGGGAACATGACTAAGGATACTACTTTTCCTGAAGGTGATTGGAGAGGCACCTATTTTGTACCTGAAAACTTAATTTCTTCGGTGAAACATGCAGATGCATTACGACCACTAATTCCTAATGGGATGACGATGGCAGAAATGGCACTTCGTTTTATATTCATGAACGATAATGTGGGTACGACGATTCCCGGTATGCGCAAACAGCGAAATGTATTGGCAAATATCGCTACAAGTGATGGTAATGGTTTATCTAAAGCCTTGTACGAGGAGTTATTAAAGCACAGATGGGATAGGGTCCCCACGTCATGGTCGCAATAAAAAGGCAATCCCAATTTTTACGGATAACATATTGGGGTTGAATGCTTACTACTGGTCAAGAATACAATTCAACAGGAAATAGGTTCGGATTATTTCGCAAACAACTGCTCCATATCCTTAAAAGCTTTAAACTCAAGCGCATTTCCAGCAGGATCTAAGAAGAACATGGTCGCTTGCTCCCCAACTTGGCCCTTAAAACGGACGTAGGGTTCAATGATAAATTTCACCCCTTTTTCACGCAGCTCCGAGGAGAAGTTTTCAAAAGTTTCCCAAGGGAGTACTACGCCATAATGTGGAACAGGAACATCGTGGCCGTCCACCGGGTTGCTATGCAGGTCAGTTTCTTCCGATTTGGGTTTGTAATGGATCACCAATTGATGACCAAAGAGATTAAAATCGACCCAATGGTCGCTACTGCGGCCTTCTTCGCAGTTTAGTATATCCCTATAGAAAATTCTGCATTCTGTGAGGTTGTGTACTGGTATAGCAATGTGAAAAGGAGTGACGTTAGACATAGAGCGTTTTGTTTTCTATAAAATTACATTATTTTAGGATGCTAAAAAAGCGATTATTTGTTCGTTTACTTCATCTTGGTGCATGGAGTGCCCAAGGCCCTCTGTGGTAATTAACCTACTTCCTTTCCATGCCTCATGTACTATTTCAGATGCGCGATATGGGGCAGTAGTGTCCAAGCAGTCGTGAAATAGCAAGCCTTTTTTCGTGTTGGTTTGTACAAATATAGCCGAAGAAAATTCTGTTTCATTTAAACCGAAGCGCTTATAAATGTAAACTCGCAATACCTCAGATACTCGATTATTGAAATGCAATAGCTGTTTAAAATGAGTC
>JBLHNI010000268.1:0-4580 GCA_047650615.1 Maribacter sp. | reverse complement strand
GACCCAATATTGATTCCGAAATTGTCGGCAGGTTGCCAACCAGCGATACATATTGCATTTCTAGCTGAATGTATAGCAAACAGAACACTATCATCCAGTTTTTTATATTTCGTGTCTGATGTCCTTAATACATCTACTTTACTTTTCAGATGTTCTGGTAAACATGCTACCCAAGCTTTCTTATCATTGAACCATTGTTGGCTAAAACAATGATCATTGTTTTGGTAATTCTCCCAGACCTCACCTAAACTATTCCCTAAAGGAGAAATTGAGGCAATTGCGGTTATGGCTATTTTTTCTTTCAAAACCTTAATTAAAATGTTTCCAATGCTTCCAATGCTTCCAAAATGGTATCGTATATTTTCTTTAATTGGGCATTTGTAATAACAAAAGGTGGCAGTACATATATCGTATTCCCAAGAGGCCTTAAGATAACTCCTCGTTGCATAAAGAACTGATAAAGTTTATCGCGCAAGTTACCGTAGCGTTCCATTTCTATATTTAAATCTATGGCCAGTATTACGCCTGTAGAACGTGCATTCTCAACTTTTGGATGGTATTGAACCTCCGCTATAAATTGTTCGTGTGAATTTTTGATATACTGTCGCCGTTCTAAAATTTCGGGCGATTCCAATAAATCCAGTCCAGCCAGCACTGCGGCACATCCAATTGGATGCGCACTAAAGGTATGTGCATGAAAAAACCCTTTGGACACCTCGTCGCTTAAAAACCGATCATACACCTCTTGCGAACAACTCGTAATACTTAAAGGGAACATTCCCGCAGTCAATGCTTTACTCAAGCACATGATATCAGGTTTATGTTCCATATTCTCAGAAGCAAAATTTTTACCTGTTTTACCAAATCCGGTCATTATTTCGTCCGCGACACAAAGAATTCCAGCTTTTTTACATAGTTCTAGAAGTGTATCCAATCCTATTGAAGAATGGAATTTCATTCCTGCCGCACCCTGTACTAAAGGTTCGTAAATGAACGCAGCGCAATCATGCTTGTCAATAATATGTTGTAGTTGCGAAAGAACCAGCTTCAGATTATCACCTTTCGGAACTGGAATACGCTCCACTTTCAATAAAAAATCAGTAAACGGCCCATTGTAGGATGAAAGTCCAGATGCACTCATAGCGCCAAAGGTATCGCCATGAAAACCATCTTCAAAAGCGATTAGCGTATCACGCTTTTCGCCCTGATTGTGATGGTACTGTAAGGCCATTTTTATGCCCGCTTCTACTGCAGTAGAACCATTATCGTTAAAAAATATCTTTGCTTGGTTATTTGGTAAAAGTGGCAATAACCTTTCGGACAATTGTACTGCTGGCTCATGGGTAAAACCACTGAAAAGCACAAAATCTAACTGCTTCATTTGGGCAGTCATAGCATTTATAATGTATTCATTCCCATGCCCGTACATACTAGTGTACCAAGAAGCAATACCATCTATATATTCCTTGCCTTCTTCGTCCCAAAACACTGCTCCCTTTGCTTTAACAATACCCAAAGGGGCTGCTGCTGTTTTATGCTGTGTTAACGGGTGCCAAAGGTGTTTTTTATCTCTTTCAGAAAGATTTTTCAATTGAAGCTATTTTGTTGGACGGGGTTTTACGTATTTTGCAAAGATGGGAAATAAAAACCTTGGACAACTACTAATTATCATTCCATGCTATAATGAACATAGTAGATTACCCATTTCTGAAATTCAAAATTTCCTAACAAAAGAAACAAAGGCCACTCTATTTTTTATTGATGATGCATCTACCGATAATACCATAGGTCGCATTGAAGCATTGGAAAAACAATTTCCCACTAAGGTGCTAAAATTATCAAATTCAAAAAACTTAGGAAAAGCAGAGTCCATTAGAAAAGTAGTACGCTATTGCCTAGAGCACAACATAGGCGAAAATTTTGCCTATTTAGATGCTGATTTAGCCACCTCGTTAGAAGAATGCTATTCGTATTTGCAATTTTTAGAAGATGGAAAAACGTTTGTTTTTGCATCTCGAATATTAAAAATAGGATCCATTGTAGAACGGAAATTTTCAAGATTTCTGTCGGGCCGTGTTATCGCATCCTTTATATCCAATATTCTCGACATAAAAGTATACGACACCCAATGCGGCTGTAAGTTGTTTACCGCTAACATTGCCCAACTTACATTTGAAAAACCTTTTATTTCTATGTGGCTTTTTGATGTGGAGATCTTTAGTAGAATCCTTATACATTATGGGAAACCGAAGGCGTTAGCACTTATGGATGAAATTCCCGTGAAAAAATGGATAGATAAAGGCGATTCCAAAGTTAAGCTGTCCTACTTCTTTCGTTTATGGGTAGATTTGTATCGTATTTGGGGTAGTCATAGAAAAAATTTAGGCTTAAATGAATAATGTCTTTATTTCTGCAATTATAGAAAAATGCAAAGCATTTGAAAGCAAGACGACCTTCTTAATCCTCTTCTTATTATCTTTTTTTATTCGATTTCCCTTTTTTTTTCGAGATTATATAGACCGCGACGAAAGCACCTTTATACTTGTCGCACAATCTTGGGTAGAAGGTAATTTGCCGTTCACGGAACTCTGGGACGTAAAGCCGCCACTTACCTTTTTCTTTTTTGCCAGCATCATTTACGCATTTGGTAAGAGTATTTTTACCATTCGCCTATTTGGGGTTGTACTGGTGGCCATCAGTTCCCTTTTTACGTATAAAATAGGGTCGCATCTATCTACTAAAAAAATAGGATTTTGGTGCGCTCTAGGAGCTGTAGTACTACAAAGTTTATTTGGCAGTTTACAAGGTGTGATGTCCGAACATATTACTATGGCATTCTTTATGCCAGCAACCTATATCTTATTAAAAAACCGAAGCTTTTTCATGGTATTTATTGCCGGCCTGCTTATGGGAATTGCATTAATGGTAAAGTTGAATATGGCCTATGCAGTTCTCTTTATAGGTCTCTACCTTTTGTTTCAATATAGTAAGAAAAAAGAGTATGCAAAAGGATTTTGGAACACGTCGGCATACGGAGTGGGAATACTTATTATCATCGGCCTAACCATACTTCCTTATTTTTTAGAAAATCATTTGGAACTTTGGTACAATTCCGTCGTAAAAGCACCATTGGAGTACTCGCAGGCAAGGCGCTATTCCATTTTAAAATTGATCCCCATTCTAATTATCTTGAGTGCTTTCTTCCTTGCTGTGTGGAAGAAACGATACCTCGATTTTAAAAACCCCCGAGTTCAACTTCTTTGCATAATAATCGTTGGGGTTGTGCTTTCTTTTATAAAGGGTGGTAGGGTAAACGGACATTATTTAATTCAATTACACCCTTTGCTTATTGTTTTTGTTGGTATCGTAATATCTAAAATGAGTTGGCCCAGAACCGTACGGTTTAAACAACTACTTTGGGTTCTAGTACTACTGATCCCCGTAGAAACCTATCTAGAATATGGCAACATTATTAAAAATAAAATAACCAAGGGAACGTTCTTCAATGGAGAGGGGATTTCTGTCCCAGCGTATGTGACAGAAAACAATCTTGATAAAAAAAATATCTTTTTCTTAGAATATCAAATCGGATATTGGTTTCTTAATGTAAATCCCCCTACAAAAATAGCTACGCATCCCAGCAATATTTGTAAGGACGAAATGTACGAGTTCTTTGATAACCCTAGAAAAACATCCGTAGAAGAATTAAAATATATCATGGAAGACCTTCAGCCAAAAACAGTAGTACTTAGAAAAGGCAGACGCATCTTTGACAAAAAAGAAATCGAGGAAAACGCATATATAGAAGCGTATTTGGCCCAGCACTACAAAGTACATGCTGTCGTAGAAAAAGCAGAAATACTACAACGCTTAGAGGGTTTCTAAAATGCGCTTAAACTTCTCAGCATAACCTGATATAACACTTTTATCGAATTTTTCTTCTTCATTGATTCTACCTATCAATGAAACCCCAGTTTTATGCAGAATGATATCCTCTGTATGTGGATTAGCATCCCCACTAAATAATACCGAAACATCATAACCCTTTTGTTGTAGCCAACTGATGGTTAATAAAGAATGATTGATACTGCCCAAATAATGTCTGGAAACAACGACTACCTTATAACTAGGCATAATAATATCAAATATGGTATCCTCTTCGTTTAAGGGAACCAAAATACCTCCGGCTCCTTCTATAACTAAATGGTTCTCCGTTTCTGGTTCGTTTATATGAAAGCGATCTATGCGTAACCCATCTATCTCCGCGGCCGCATGTGGACTCATAGGCGTTTTAAGCTCATAGCTGCTTGGGTGTATTACCGTTTTGGTATTGGAGATCAGGCTCGCCACTTTATGACTATCCGTGTTATCCAGATCGCCTGCTTGTACCGGCTTCCAGTAATCGGCCTGTAAAGCCTCGGTAATTATTGCTGACGCTATAGTTTTACCTACTTCTGTGGATATTCCGGTAACAAAAATCTTTTGCATGCCTAACTTGGTTTCGTGATTATGCCACAATTTAAACACTTATATTTTCTTTTTTCAAAAAATGGGAAAAGTTTATAAAAAATACCCTTCCT
>JBLHNI010000267.1:0-4589 GCA_047650615.1 Maribacter sp. | reverse complement strand
AAAATAAGGGAGATTATAAAAAGTCTTTATATTTTCATGAGTTATTCCAGCGATTGTCCGATACCTTGTCTAGAAGTGAAAATCAAAAAAGCTTAACACTTTTAAAAACTAAATTTGAATACGACCAACAGAAAGAACAACTTATCCTTGAAAACAATAAGGCCTTAGCCAAGCAAAAGATATATGTTTATGCATCTTTGATTGTTCTCCTAATATTCCTCTGTATCACCTTTCTTGTTAGAAGAAACGAAAAAATACAAAAAAAGCTAAATAAGAAATTATTGTCTAAACAGGCAGATTTAGAACAAAGTGAAGTTCACTTAAAGGAAGTAAATCAAACCAAGAACAAACTATTTTCGATTATTGGGCATGATTTAAGAGGACCCATTGGAGCATTCCAAGGATTAATAACACTCTTTAAGGAAGGCGAAATGAACAAACAAGAGTTCCTAGGTTTTGTTCCAAAACTTAAAACTGATATAGATAATATTGCATTTACCTTAAATAATTTACTTTCTTGGGGTCAGACTCAAATGAACGGATCCACAACTTCTCCAGGTATTACCTCTTTAGAGCATATTGTGGAAGAAAACATAGGCTTGCTTTCAGAAATTGCCTCGAGCAAATCTATTAAGCTTATTAACACAATAGCGCCTAACACTATCACCTATTCCGACAGTAATCAAATCGATATTGTGATTAGAAATCTATTGAGCAATGCACTCAAATTTACATCTGAAAAAGGCATAATAACTATTGGTGCCATACAAAAATCCCAGTACTGGGAAGTATATATTCGGGACACTGGCATAGGTATGACCGAAGAAACTTTGGGGAAAATTTTTAACCAAGATTCAACGCACACCACATACGGAACTAATGATGAGAAAGGAACAGGTTTAGGTTTGTCTCTCTGTAAAGAAATGGTAGAGAAGAACAATGGTAGTATTTGGGCAGATAGTGCCGTAAATAAAGGATCTAGTTTTTACTTTACGATTCCTAAAGCTAAAAAAGAATTCAATCGAAGTGCTTAAATAATACTACTTAAACGATCAACAGCTATTAATCGTTCTACAGTAAATCCTTCTGCATAATCCTTTCCAACCAGTCTGCCCATATCTTGGGCCCTGTATTTTACACTTTCGATAAAGGTTTTGCTACTAATCGGTGTTTCTGGTTCCTTGCTATTTGGATCATGGAACTGTGAGCTATAAGCCAAAATAGCAGCTACTTTTTTATCCATAAAACCACTAATATCCAACACAAAATCTGGTGTTAGATTTTTCCATTGAATATAGTGATAGACTAATTTAGGTCTCCATGGGTCTTGATTTTTTCCATCAAGTTGCGTCTCTATTTTTATTAGTCCACTTAGAAAACAGGCGTCACTTACCAGTTCACTCCCTTTTCCGTGATCAATATGGCGGTCTTTGATGGCATTACACAAAACGATTTCTGGTCGATATTTTCGAATCATTTTTATGATTTCCAATTGATGTGTTTCATCATTTATAAAGAACCCATCTCTAAAGCCAAGGTTTTCCCTAACGGTTACGTTTAGTATAGCTGCAGCTGCCTTGGCTTCTTTATCTCGCAGCTCCGCAGAACCACGGGTACCAAGTTCACCACGTGTTAAATCTATCATTCCTACCTTTTTCCCATTAGCGACTTCCTTTGCAATGGTTCCGCCCGCGCCAAGCTCTGCATCATCTGGATGGGCACCAAATACTAGTATATCTAATTTTAACATCATACCTCTTCGGATTAAATTGGGTGTCGTTAGATTATAAACCCTATTAATTTGCTGCTATTGAAGTTGAAACCTTAACATGGGCTATTGCCTGTTCTATATCTTCAATTAAATCAGCTACTTCTTCTATACCTACGGAGAAACGAATAAGTCCGTCCCTTATCCCCTGCTCTGCTCTAACCTCAGCACTCATTAAGGCATGAGAGGTCTGTGTTGGCGACAAAAGCGTGCTTTCTACACCTGCCAAACTCATAGAGGATTTTATTAGTTTAAGGGATTTTTGAAATTTTGAGGCATTTAGATAAGGTTTAAGCTCGAAGGAAAGCATCCCGCCAAATCCTTTCATTTGGCGTTTTGCCAATTCATGATCCTTATGAGAAGATAAACCTGGATAATACACCGTATCTATATCAGCATGACCCAACAAATAGGTGGCCATAGCCAAGGCATTTTCATTCTGTGCCCGCACGCGAATACCCATGGTTTTAATACTACGCTCCAAAAGCCAAACCGTGTAATCACTTAAACTTCCTCCAAAATTTTTAGCAAGATGAAAAATACGATCCATATATACTTCGCTTGAAGCTACTGCCCCTGCACATATATCGGAATGACCTCCCATGTACTTAGTTGCGCTGTGAATAACAATATCAATCCCAAAATCGATTGGATTCTGGTTCACTGGACTAGCGAACGTATTGTCTATCATGGATACAATATTATGTTTTTTCGCAATTGCCGAAACACCCGCAATATCTGTAATCGTAAGCAAGGGATTAGAAGGAGTTTCTACGTATATTACTTTTGTGTTTTCTTTAATTTTTGCTTCAAAATCCTTGGGTTCCCAGCCTTGGGTAAACGAATATTCAATACCGTATTTTGAAAATTCCTCAGTAACTAAGTTATAAGTCCCGCCATACAAGGTCTGTTGTAAAACTACATGATCTCCAGCCCTAAGAAAAGCCATCAGTGCTGTGCTTACCGCAGCCATACCACTACCAAATATAAGAGCAGACTCGGCATGTTCTAACGCTGCTATTTTTTTGCAAAGCCCTTCTTGGTTTGGGGTATTAAAATACCTTGGGTATCTTTTCACATCTACATCATCAAAAGCATACGACGTACTCATATACAACGGAGAAACTGCGCCTTTGTGTTGTTTATCTTCCAACTCCCCAACATGGGTACAAACTGTGTTTAAGCCTTTTTTATGTAGTGTCATACTTCTAGTTCTTTAGCTTTAATGATACAAAAGAATAATCTTTTATTTAGCGTAATGTACTTTATACCTCCAGTAACTTAAACCCCCAAGTGCCAGAACTCCGGCGACCGTGTAGTAGATAAAAGTAGGCGTGATTACTTGTGCCCCACTAGCATAGCTATGAAGACCTACCAAGTAAAAATTAACACCGAAATAGGTCATCATAATACTACCGAAAGTAACAACACTTAAGAAATTGAAAGTCCACTTGTTTCTAAGTCCAGGCACCAATCGCGTGTGAATTACAAAGGCATAGAGCATAATAGATATCAAGGCCCAAGTTTCTTTTGGATCCCAACCCCAATAACGTCCCCAACTTTCGTTTGCCCACTGTCCGCCCAAGAAGTTACCGATGGTAAGCATTATAAGGCCCACTGTAAGCGCTAATTCATTTATTATGGTAAGCTCCTGAATGTTAATTTCCATTCGCTTCTTGTTTTTAGCATTGGTAAGGACCATTAAAACAAGGCATACGATACCAAGAATCATACCTACGGTAAGCGGGCCATAACTTCCTACGATTACGGCAACGTGAATCATAAGCCAATAGCTGTCCAAAACTGGAACTAAATTAGCAATAGAAGGGTCTACCCAACTTTGGTGTGCAATCCATAACAGCATTGCAGTTACAAAGGCAGAGGCGGCAATAGTCATAGTACTTTTTCTACCAAAAGCCAGCCCTATTCCCATCGTGGCCCAAGAAACATATAAAATACTTTCGTAAGCATCACTCCATGGAGCATGGCCCGAAATATACCACCTTAAAATCAAACCCGTGGTATGCCAGAGAAAAAATAAAATTATGACCCCTTTAAAAAAATAGACTCCTACTCTCCATAGTTCACGATCTTTAAAAATTTGAAATATTAATATAAGGAACATTAAACTCCCAACAACGGCATAATATTTATAAAGCCTATTGAAAATATCTAGCTTGTTATACAATACTTCTGTCTCTATTTTAGAGTCTGAAGGCAGCACTTCGCTACCGTGGTTTTGTTGGTTTTGATTAAAAGCCGCCAACAATTTATCGGCTTCGGTATAATCTCCGGTTTGTTGTGCCTTGCCTAAGGTCATCAAATAATAAGGCATTGCATTTTTAACGAAATTCGAATATAAAGAATCTGAAATTTGATATTGCCCTCCCCTGTATTCAACCGCAGAGACCCACTTATTATTTTCATCGTCCAATAATGGAAAAATCTTTAAAATTTGCTGTCCCAAAGCTTGATTTAAAAGGCTTAATCGAATATTAGCATCCTTGAAATCCTTTTCAAATTTATTCGGATTATTTGTTGCCGTAGCTTCACGAAGAAAGGGTTGTAACTTATAATTTCCCTTATCGTCAAAAAAGTCGGTCGCTTTTACATACCTCTTACCCATGGGTATACCCACGATTTTACGAATACTATCATTCTGTGCTTTTTTATCCAAGGCAATGAATTCGGCATTGTACCATATGGCAGGATTCATCATCATAGACAGCATCACTTGATCAGAATCAAGACCCAAATAACTATTCTTTAGACTTAATTTACGCAACAACTCTGAAGAAAAAGTATGGATAGGCTTCATACG
>JBLHNI010000266.1:0-4611 GCA_047650615.1 Maribacter sp. | reverse complement strand
TATCGCGTCCGTTTTACGGTATTTAGGAATGATGGGGGACTTTACCTACCAGAAACAAATAGCATTTCTTATTGTATAGAGGCAAAGGTCTTGGACCATCCGTTTTATACCATTTCAGATGCGCCTTATGAGGTTGAGTTATTCAAGGATTTTTTTGTAAATAAGGATATGCTATCCAATTTAAAGACCAATAACCGTATTTTGAATGTAGTGGGAAGCGTTTTCGCTAAAGAAAACGATTATCATAATTGTCTACTTATTAACGGCGATAAGATGGTTGTAGAAGCACTGAACGGCAACGTTTTTTTAGTGTCGGGAAAAACAATTAAAACCCCTCCTTTAAAAGATGGATGTCTTAATGGGATTCTTAGAAAAAAAATAGTGGAACTTCTTCAAAAATCACAGGTATATGAGGTGAAAGAGGAATCTATTTCTCCGTTTGAACTGCAAAAAGCGGATGAGCTTTTTATTACAAATACCATTAGCGGTATTATACCCGTGTATAAATATCGTAAGAAAATATTCGAAAATACGACGAGTAAGGATTTGATAGGAAAGCTTAATGCAGTAGCAAGATTAACCGCTTAAGTTAATTAAGGCTAGGGTTTTCCGGTGCGTTGGACCATAGAAGATAGTCGCCACCAAGTTCCATTATTTTTTCTTTCCAAAATGCGACAGAAGACTTTTTTATGATTTGGCTTTCGTATTGGTTGGATACCACTATCCAAGAGTTAGAAGAAAGTTCTTCATCTAGCTGTAAAGAAGACCACCCAGAGTAGCCCAAAAAGAAACGAATATCATCTTCGGAGATTGCTTTTTGATTTATTAAGGTAATTGTTTTTTCAAAATCTCCACCCCAATAGATGCCATCAGAAATTTCTATACTATTTTCAATTAAATGGGGTACTTTGTGAATAAAGTAAAGATTATCTTGCTCTACCGGACCTCCATTATACACTTGAAATGGGATTAAAATTTCAGTAACAAGATCATTTATCTGGTATTCTAATGGTTTGTTTAAAATAAAACCAACCGAACCCTCTTTGTTGTGTTCTGCGAGCAACACCACAGACCTATTAAAGGAAACATCACCGGTTAGCGATGGTTCGGCAATAAGTAGTTTTCCTTTTCTAGGTATTAACTTTAGCATTTGTAAAACAAATTAAGAGCTTCTAAAATAAGACAATTCTTGTTAAGAACTCAAAATTAAGATACAAAAAAAGCGCTTAAAAAGCGCTTTTAAAATCTAATATTTGTATGAATTAGTTTACTGCACTACCTAAATCGGCACCTGCTTTAAACTTAACAACATTCTTAGCTGCAATTTGGATAGTTTTTCCAGTTGATGGGTTTCTACCTTCTCTTGCATTTCTTCTTGATACGGACCAAGATCCGAAACCAACTAAAGAAACTCTGTTTCCTTTTTTCAAAGAACCTTCAACATTTCCTAAAAAAGACTCTAAAGACTTCTTAGCCGCCGCCTTTGTGATGCCAGCGTCTGCCGCCATTGCATCAATCAATTCTGTTTTGTTCATAATGTGATTAAATTAATTGTTGTTAAAATAGTTTTAAACCGTTAAACAAATTTATATGGATTTACGACTAACACAAGTAAAAAGGCCCTAAATCCCCTATTTTGTTGATAACTCGGGAGGTTTGTTGATAACGTAAGGCTTTTTTTACGATTCTCGCAGCCCTATCATACAGGGGCTTTACCTGAAAATAGTCTTTTCGGGTAAATTTAGTCCGTTCAACACGGCTTCCGTTGCCATTCTTCGCTTACCCTGTAACTGAATTTCCAACAGTTTTATAAATCCGCCTTCGGCAGCTACGCGCATTTCTTTCTTGTCAAAAACCAGTGCTCCCGGTCGCAGCTTGTGTTCCTCTTTTTCAAGTGCTACTTTGTAAATTTTTACAATTACTTCTTCTTTATTTATATATAAAGTACTCCAAGCTGCCGGATACGGACTTAGGCCTCTAATATGGTCATATATTCTTTGTAGGGGAACACTCCAATCTATCTTACAGGTTTCCCTGTCTAGTTTATAGGCTAGCTTTAAATCAACTGAATTTTTTTGTAGGTTGGTACTAAAATTACCTTCTTCGATACGTTTAACCGTTTTTAATACGGTAAGTGCTCCTAAGTCCATAAGACGGTCGTGTAACATTCCGGCATCTTCATTTGGAGAAATAGGTAGTTTATCTTGCAGGATTATAGCGCCAGTATCAATTTTTTCATCAATAAAGAAAGTTGTTGCACCTGTCTTGGTTTCCCCGTTCATTATGGCCCAATTGATTGGAGCCGCACCACGGTACTCTGGTAGGAGGGATGCGTGTAAATTAAAGGTGCCTAAGTCCGGTAATTGCCAAACAACCTTAGGAAGCATCCTAAAGGCAACTACTATTTGTAAATTAGCGTTGAGTGACTTGAGTTCCTCTAGGAATTTTGGATGTTTTAAGTTTGTTGGTTGTAATATGGTCAAATTATGCGCAATAGCGTACTTTTTAACGGCGGATTGGTTTAATTTTCGTCCCCTTCCTGCGGGTCTGTCCGGAGCGGTAATGACTCCAACAATGGGATATCCTTTTTCGCAAAGGGTATTTAAAATACCCACTGCAAAATCAGGTGTTCCCATAAATACGATTCGTAAGTCTGTCATAATTCCCTAGGATAAGTGGTATTGGTTTTTAGTGTCTAATTTAATTTTTCGTTCCTCCAATAACTCTTGTAAAGCGATTAAAACGGAATCGCTTTCCAATTGCAATAGCTGTTGAATGGTTCTGGAGTTTCCAGAATTCGATGCCAATAGTGTTATAATTTGTTGTTTGATGTTTTGTGATGTACTTTTAGATTTTTTCTGGCTAATGCAAACATCACATGTCCCACACGCACTTGAATCCGTTTCTCCAAAGTAAGTCAATAACTGTTTGCTCCTGCACATACGATTGTTATTCGTGTATGCTAACATTTGTTTTACCTGGCCTTCCTTTAGTTGATTTTGCTCCTTAATGGTTTTGGAAAATAGGTTGATGGTACTGCCATCTTCCCTTGGTACTAAAAAAGTAAGTTCCAAGTCGCTATGAGAGCCTTTAAAATCGATAATCTCTTCGGATGCTAATTTTTCTAAACCTATAATAATATTATTTTCACTCGTATTTAATTTTTTGGAGAGCAGCAAAGTGTTTATCAAGGTTTCGTATTCAAAGATGCCGCCATAAGTTCTAAGGATAATTTTAACCAAATCGGACAGGCTTGGATTTCGTTCTATATAATCAAAAAGCACATCCTTTTCTGCGGTAAAATGTACCGTTACTTTTCTAGCAAAAGAGGTAGATAAGGCGAGTACGGAATTTCTATCCAGTATCCTTAGTACATTATAGGTGAGCAATGAATTTAAACCATAGGTGGCGCAGAATTCGTTAAAGTTTAACCGGCAGGTATTCCCAGAGCCTTCTCCATAGGCAATTTGTAAGTAGTTGTTTAGCTTATTGTATACGAATTTCACAAAAGAAACGTCCGGTAGAATATCTAAAAACTGTTTTTTTACTTGTTCTTGATCTGTTTTGTTCGTGATTAGAATAGCCTGGGCAGGGGCACCATCTCTGCCTGCTCTTCCGGCTTCCTGAAAATAATTTTCCAAACAATCCGGAATTTGATAATGAATAACTAAAGCTACGTCTGGCTTATCGATTCCCATACCAAAAGCATTGGTAGCCACCATTATTTTAGTTTTATTTTCCAACCATTGTTCTAACTTCTTTCTCTTCTCCTTTTCGGTTATTCCACCATGATAATAGGTCGTGCTTATTCCACAACTTATTAAATAACCGGAAATTTCTTCTGCCAGCCTTCGGGTTCTCACGTAAACGATACCACTAGTGTTAAGCTTGCTACAATACTGTTTTAGCAGATATCTTTTGTCTTCTTCTTTAACTACTTTAAACGCAATATTTTTTCTGGAGAATGAATCTTTTTGTACAAGAGGTGCTATTAAGTCTAAAGTAGAAACAATATCAGCTGCTACTTTTGAAGTAGCGGTTGCTGTAAGTGCCATAAAAGGTACTTTTGGATGAAGTTCCCGTAATACCGAACATTTTAAATAGGCAGGTCTAAAATCATGCCCCCATTGAGAAATACAGTGCGCCTCGTCTATGACCAATAACGTTACGTTCATTTGCTGAATCCGCTCTTGTATCAGTTCCTGGCCCAAGCGCTCTGGGGAAATATAAAGAAATTTATAACCGCCGTAGACGCAATTATCTAGTTCATTGTTAAGCTCCTCAAATCTCATGCTACCAGTTAAGCCTATTGCTTTAATTCCTAAGTCTTTAAGCTTGGAGACCTGATTTTGAATTAATGCTATTAAAGGAGAAACTACAATGCATATTCCATCCTGTGCCATCGCGGGAACCTGAAAGCAAATTGACTTTCCTCCTCCAGTAGGTAAAAGGGCCAAAACGTCCCTACCTTCTAAAACAGAATTGATAATTTTTTCCTGCGAATCTTTAAAAGATGTAAAACCCCAATACGTTTCAAGAATCTCAATGGGTGTGCTATTCACGAGACATATCTAAATGGTTCTTTATAAAGGCAAGTCTTTCCGCTACGCT
>JBLHNI010000265.1:0-4617 GCA_047650615.1 Maribacter sp. | reverse complement strand
ACCGCAATCGCTTTTTCGTTAAAATCCGATTTGGAACTAGATAGGGCCTATTTTCTATTTAAGATGATTTCCAATGAACCCTTAGTAAAAATGGGTTCTCTAATGACAAATTTCGCCCTAAAGGCGAAGTTACCCGTAGAGAGCCTCATACGCGCTACGGTGTTCGACCATTTTTGTGGTGGTGTTAATGAGGAAGATTGCCTGCCTGTGGTAGACCGTATGTATGAGAAAAAGGTGTGTTCGGTACTGGATTACTCAGTAGAAGGTAAACAAGAGGAAGACCCGTTTGATAATGCAACAAAAATAATTCTAAAAATACTGGACTTTGTAAAAGAAAAAGATGCCATTCCTTTTGCAGTTTTTAAACCTACAGGTTTTGGCCGTTTTGCGCTCTACCAAAAGATAGGGGAGAAAAAGTCGCTTACAGCAAAAGAATCAGCAGAATGGCAACGTGTTGTCAATAGATTTGACACTGTTTGCAAAAAAGCCTATGACTTAGATGTATCCTTATTAATAGATGGTGAGGAAAGCTGGATGCAGGATGCGGCAGATGAATTGGTGGAACAAATGATGCGTAAGTATAATAAGAAAAAAGCCATTGTGTTTAATTCGCTACAAACGTATCGTTGGGATAGACTTCATTATTTAAAAGCCCTACACCACAAAGCACAACAAGATGGATTTAAGATTGGAATGAAAGTAGTTCGTGGTGCTTACATGGAAAAGGAGAACGAAAGAGCCAAGGAAAAAGGGTATCCTTCACCTATTTGTGAATCTAAATTAGCAACTGACAACAACTTTGACGATACTATTGCTTACATGGTTGCTAACTTGGATGTAATTTCTATTTTTTCTGGCACCCATAATGAGCAAAGCTGCCTAAAGCTCATAGAATTAATGAGGCAAAAAGGGATTGATAAAAACAACCCAAATATATGGTTTGGACAGTTGTATGGCATGAGTGACCATATTTCATTTAACCTTGCCAACAACGGTTATAATGTGGCTAAATATTTGCCTTTTGGACCCGTAAAAGATGTCATGCCTTACCTTATTAGAAGGGCTGAGGAGAACACATCAGTGGCAGGCCAAACGACTCGAGAACTTTCCTTACTTAAACAAGAACGGAAAAGAAGAAAAACTTAGACCGTTTTAATTCCATCCTGGGTATTAAAACGGTCTAACGTTGCTTGTGCTTTACTATTTCTTATTACTTAGCTAATGAATAGGTAGATACAAAAGGTCAGCTTAATTTGTATTTGGAACAATACGCTCTAAAGTCACTTTTTTTCTACAGTTTCTTACAGTAGCAACCATTTCCTTATCCTTTATTATACCTTCGATGATGTAGGTTTTGCAAGGCGCTGATTTGGTATCGCTAAGTCCAAAATCTACATCACCATGGGTAAGTATACTAACAATGTCAGTGCTGTCTAGCTGTCTATTTAGTAATTGTGTACTAATATCATCGGAATAGTACATTGGTTTGGATCGTATATCCTTTAGAGTTCTGCAATTTGGGAAATAACAAAAATAGACTCCGGTATCTTCCGTTTTTTTCTTAAAGAAAAACGTCAAAAAGACGATTCCAACTGATACTCCAATTAAATAAAAACCCAAACGTTTTATAAAAGGCATACGGCAAACTTATTTTAAAATTGATGTAAAATTATGGTTTTCCAGCCGATACAAAAAGAAACTATAGTGCTAATCTAGAATATTAGGAAATTGATATCGCTGTACTGTAAATCGAACCATTCTCCAACCGACTTATTTGTTAAAATACCATGGTACATATACAATCCGTTACGTAAACCTTTATCAAAACGTAAGGAGTTTTCTAGTCCGCCATCCTCACCAATTTTAAGTAGGTAAGGCGTAAAGATGTTGCTTATGGAAACTGTTGCTGTTTTTGGATATCTGGAGGGTATATTGGGCACGCCGTAGTGGATTACGCCATATTTTTCTATGGTAGGCTTGTTATGTGTGGTAATCTCAGAAGTTTCAAAACAACCTCCGGTATCAATGCTAACATCAATAATAACGGCGCCTTTCTTCATGTGCTCTACCATGGTGCTGGTAACGATAACGGGAGATCTGTCTTTGCCACGGGTGGCACCAATGGCTACATCACAGCGTTTTAGTGCCTTCAGTAAGTTCTTGGGTTGTATGGTAGAGGTGTAGACGGTTTGTTTTAAGTGGGTCTGTATGTTTCGTAGCTTGGTAATGGAATTATCGAATATCTTAATGTTTGCGCCTAAGCCTATAGCAGACCTAGCAGCAAATTCCCCCACGGTTCCTGCGCCAATAATTACCACCTCTACAGGCGGAACACCGCTTATGTTGCCGAACATGAGTCCGTTTCCCTTATTGCTCGTAGACATAAGCTCAGAAGCGATAAGAACAGAAGAAATACCTGCAATTTCGCTAAGGGAGCGTACTGCGGGAAATTTCCCATCCTCATCCCTAATATATTCAAAGGCGATTGCCGTAATACGTTTACGAGCTAGCTCTTCGAAATAAGATTTTTGCTGTGTCTTGATTTGCAAAGCGGAAATAACGGTAGTCTGCGGGTTAATAAGGCCAATTTCTGTTAGGGTAGGGGGTTCTACTTTCAAAAGTAACGGACAGCCAAAGACTTTAGCCGTATCCTTAGTAATCTCTCCACCAGCATTGGTATAATCCAAATCGGAAAAATGGGCTCCTTTTCCAGCACCCGATTCAATGAGTACGCGATGCCCGTTGGAAGTAATTGCATTCACTGCATCCGGGGTAAGGCATATTCGTTTTTCCTGGAATTGATTTTCCTTAGGTAGTCCTATAAAGAGCTCCCCTTTCTGCTTTAAGATTTCCAAGGTTTCTTCTTGCGGCAGTAATTGCTGTTTACTAAAGGGTGATGAAGGTTGATTCATAGGTGTAAATTGACTAAATCCCAATAACAGGTGTTATGGTCAAATGTACAATTTTTAGCTAAAATCACATGTTCTTAATATGCAATAGGAAAAGAATGTTATTTATTGTTGAAATGTAGCAAATTTTGAAGTTGTAATTGGAATTGCTTTATAGCTTGTTCTAAGTTTCGAGTAGATAATTTCCTATCCAACTGCTCTGCAATGGATTCTTGACTAATAAGTGCTAAATCATCTGCTGGAATATCTAAGTTACTAACTTGTTCTATTTCTTTATTTGATTTTAGTTCTTCAAGCTCAGCATCAATAGCCTCAAGGTCAATACCATGAACGTATTTGTCATAACGTTTTACCCTTATAAAGTAAACGAAAGGTATTACCACCATACATATAGGAAGTAACCATAATGTGTTTTCTGTGTCTATTTGGAGATCAGCATCAAAAACGACTTCAAATAATTGAAAAGAGTACATAGCAATAGGGATCAAAATAATATGATACCACCAATCACGTGAGGTTAGAAACCAAAAAAGTAAAAGGTAAAGTGGAACTATTTTGCTCGTTAGAAACCATATAAATGTTGATGCATCCTCGAATCCATTTGCACCAATAATTATTCCAAAAAACGAAATAGTCCCGTCTTCGTTTATAGGAAAATAATCATAAATTTTATATAGAAATGGGGCTATTGCAATAAAAAATACAAGGATAGTTTCAAGTATAATTTTGTTTCTAACTCTTTTTCTAACTCCTTTTTTCATTTTATTACTTTGTGCACTAAAATCTTAACGAGAGATAACAAAAAAAAGTATAAAAAAAGGAGAAGATTCTCATCTTCCCCTTTATATTTTAGGATTGAAATATTATATTTTCTTTGTCAACTTTCTTTTATCAATACCTAATTCCTGATTATCCAAAGAAATGATTGGAGCCGTCAAGGCAATTAAAAAGATTCCTAATGCTAAAGAGGCTAGTAATGTTTTTTGTTTTTTCATATTTTAAGGGATTTTTTAGTTAGAACCACTTAAGTTCTCTTACAAACATAAGTAATAAAGTAGAACAAATATATTTTTAAACGTATAAAATGTGCATTTTAACGTTTAAAACGTACATTTTAACGAAAAATAGATTTTTCGTCGAAAAAACACAATAAAACAGTAGGTGTAAACGTTAGGGAACGCGCTCATAAGCTTATCAACCTGACTATCTAAAATAAGAATAGTTAAATAGATTTAAAAAGTAATGCTTCTTTGGGTAGGATTCAATACTTCAATATGAATAATAACTGCTTCGGTTGGAATCAAATTTGGAATCTTTTCTGGCCATTCCATAAAAATCCAAGCTTTTGAATCCAGATAATCTTCGAATCCCATGTCCATGGCCTCCATTTCATCTTTTAATCGATAAAAATCAAAATGATAGGCCAATAGCTCTCCGTTAGTATCATGATACTCGTTTACTATACCAAATGTTGGACTGCTCACCACATCCAAACCTCCTAATTCGGCTACCAAAGCTTTTATCAGCGTAGTTTTACCTGCTCCCATAGGTGCGTAAAAAGCTAAGCATTTCGACCCGACAGTTGATATGACTTGCTTTGCTATCTGATTGATATTTTCTTCGGAGTATGCTATATTTTTCATTTGCACGAACGCTGATGAATTATCTTAGAGTGAAATAACCAACTTCAAACTGAACTAAGGGCGTT
>JBLHNI010000264.1:0-4622 GCA_047650615.1 Maribacter sp. | reverse complement strand
GGTATTTCAGCATCTTTCTTCAATAGAAGGGTAAACGTAGGTGTAGAATATTACGAAAGAACCACAGAGGATTTAATACTATTTGTTCCTTTAAATCCTACGTTCAATAACGGACTTAATGGCAGGAACGAAAATATTGGTGAGGTACAAAACAGCGGTTTTGATATCAATGTGAGTTCGGTAAATATAGATTCTGGCAACTTTAGGTGGACGACAAATTTGAATTTAGGGTTTGTTCAAAATGAGGTAACTAGTTTGCCTGAAACTGCCTCTGTAGATGAGGCGGATAGGAGATTTATTCCCTTGGGCAGTAGTTTTTCGGGACAAAGGGCGATTGAAGGCCAATCTATAAATTCATTCTATTTGATACGTGCTCTGGGAGTCAATTCCCAAACTGGTGATTTTGAGTGGTTAGATGCAGACGGCAACGTTACTACATCGCCAACGCAAGCAGACCGCGTGATAGCAGGCCAAGCAAATCCTGATTGGGTCGGTGGATTAACTAATACGTTTACCCTAGGTAATTTTAGCCTTAATACGCTTTTTAATTTTAGCGTAGGCAACGATGTCTTTTTAGCATCAAGGGCGTTTTCAGAAAACGTAAGATCTGGGTTTAACAAAACTACAAGAACACAGAATATTTGGCAGAACCCTGGTGATGAAGCTCTCATCCCGGCTGTTGCGAGTTCAACATTTGGTATTTATGACCAAGATTCAACTTTTCAATTAGAAGATGGAAGTTTCCTTAGGTTAAAGAATGTAACATTTGCATACAATTTACCTCAAAAGGTTTTGGATAATAGCTTTATTAATGGCGTACGATTTTACGCAACTGCCACAAATTTGCTTACGTTTAAAAGTTCTGGATTGGATGGTTTTGATCCAGAATTGTCTAGAGGTGCAGACGGTAACGGAGCAATTGGTGAGGAGTTCTTTAATGTTCCACAGGCTACTACAGTAACCTTGGGCGTAAACTTAACTTTCTAGTATTGATAGTATAAATCTAATTATAAGAAAAATTATGAAAAAAATAAATTTAACACTACTGTTCGTTTTTACGGTACTATTTATGTCATGCGAAAGCAAGTTGGACGTGTTGCCCGAAGATGATATTGTCAACGAACTAGCTTTTTCGGATAGAAGTTTAGCCTTGGGTGTAGTAGAGGGCCTATATAGCTCTGCTCAACAAGACGATGTGCTAAATGGCACGCTACAACTTAGTGGAGAGTGGCAAGCCGATAATGTCGATTTTGAGGGAACCTTTCCTACATTTGATGAAATTAGACTATATACTACACTTCCCACAAACGGGTCAATCGAAGCTTTTTGGGATGATAATTATGAGACCATAGGTTCCGCAAACTTTATTTTGGATAATGTACCATTGGTAGAGGACCAATCATTTACGCAGGGCGAGAGGTCACAAGCTTTAGCTGAGGCTCGTTTTATGCGGGCATTGGTTTATCTAAATATGTCTTCGTTTTTTGGTCAACCACTACAGGTAGGTTCAGGTAGGTCCAATTTATCGGTTCCTTTGATTATCAGTTCTGAACCAGGATTGGAAATCCCTAGGGCAACCTTAGGGGAAATACAAGATTTCGTTGAAGCGGATTTACTTGCAGCTATACCGTCCTTGCCAACTAGCACAAGGGTAAAAGCTAGCCCTGATGCCGCGCGTGCCTTGCTCGCTAGACTATATCTCTATCAAGAGAGATTTGAGGAGGCGGCTGCAATTGCAAATCAGGTTATTAACAATCCGTTTTATGCATTGGCGGCTGATTTTACATTCTTCAATGAAAGAGGGTCTACCGAGCATGTATTTACGCTGGCAAATAATGCAGATGATGGACAGGATAGTGGTCAGGGCTGGTCAGGTTTAAGTAATCCGGTACCCAATGGTAGAGGCGATACTCCTTTTTCGGATGATTTAATAGCAACTTATGAAGAAGAAGCTGGGGATTTAAGGTTTACGGAACTCCAACAAACTGGTAATGATGCGCAAGGTGAAATCAGAATTTTCCCATCAAAATTTGTAAATTTTGCGAATAGTGATGATGACGCACCGGTAATCAGAATTACAGAAATGTATCTCACCAGGGCAGAGGCTAATCTCAGAGCCGGAACTTCTATTGGAGATTTACCTGTTAATGATATTAACTTACTTAGAAATCGCGCCGGCTTAGGTGATTTGGGTACTGTTGATTTAGATATAATTCTTAACGAGAGAAGAAAGGAACTTGCCTTTGAAGGTTTTAGACGAATGGATTTAATGAGAAATGGTTTGAGTTTGAGACGAACTGGACAAGCTGAGGCAGGTGCATCTGCACCGGGAATGGATCGCACCATATATCCAATTCCGCAAGCGTATAGGGATTTGTCTCCTTTCTTAGAGCAAAATCCTGGATATTAGTTTTATTTTAATAGCTAAGAAATCCCCAGCCATTAGCTCGGGGATTTTTTTATACCCAAACTTTCACATTTAGTTAGCAACAAAAAAAGTAACTTTGGCAACGAAGATATAAGAGGTATGAAATGTTTTTTGACCGGACTCTTTTTGTTCGTTGCTTTTACAGTTGTTGCACAAGAAACGCAACAAGAGCCTGCCGCAAACTTTGTTTCGGATTCAATAGCGGATACATCTAGAGCTACCAAAAAGAAGGCTCCAAGAGCTAAAGTAGTTGACACGGTTAGTATTCGTAACTACAAGATAATTTCTCATCAAAGGGATACCACATATTTGGATACCACGTTAACCATTCAAAAGGAATATAAGTACAACTACCTGCGTAGCGATGATTTTGAGCTCCTGCCTTTTGCTAATATAGGGCAGGGCTACAATAAACTCGGTGTTGATTTTGAACGACCTAACCTTTATCCAAGTTTAGGAGCTAAGGCTAAACATAACAGATATAGAGAGATAGAGCAGATGCAGTATTACGATGTAATAACGCCGATGACGGACCTTATGTTTAAAACCACTTTGGAGGAAGGTCAATTATTGGATGTGCTACTAACCTTTAATACATCAACACGTCTTAACTTTTCTATTGCCTATACTGGGTTTAGGTCTTTAGGGAAGTACAATTCAGAACAGATACAATCGGGTAACTTTATAACTACGGCCAATTATTTAAGCAAAAACAATAGGTATCTTTTGAGAACGCATATTGCAGCCCAAGATATTACATCTCAGGAAAACGGAGGTTTAACGGAAAAGGAATTACAATTTGAGAGTGGCGATGGTGATTTTATTGATAGGCCTAAGGTAGATGTTCGTTTTACTGATGTTGATAATAAAGTGTTGGGCAAACGGTATTATTTGGATCATCAATACAAACTGATAAGAAGCCAACAGGATTCTAGTCTAGTTGAGAAGACTTCTTTGGCAATTACGCATTCATTTAATTACGAGACTAAATTCTACCAATACAGGCAAGGAGCTAGCGACGATTATTTCGGCGAATCTATTCTCAGTACTATTAACGACAAGGCTTCCTTAAAGGTATTTAATAATGATATTGGTGCTTCTTTTTATAATAGGACTTTAGGTGAGCTTAAAGGAGTAGTAAGCGTTTATAATTATAATTACTTTTTTAATAGCATTCTAACCACATCAGAAGGGGAGACCATAACGAACCAACTCAAGGGAACAGAACTTGCTGTCGGGGGTGATTACAAAAAACAAATAGGGGCCTTTGCTATTGATGCTTCTGTTCGATATAACTTGTCAGGTGAGCTAACTGGTAATATTCTCGATGGAGCTGTATCTTATATGTTTAATGAAAAACACAGATTGAAATTTGCGATACATTCTTCCAGTAGAATGCCAGATTTTAATTTTTTGTTGTATCAAAGTGATTATTTAAACTACAATTGGCAGAATACTACAAATTTTGAGAAGGAGCGTGTGAACACCTTGCAATTGGGATTAGATTCCCCACTCTGGGGAAAGCTTTCGATGAAGTATAGTATTCTGGATAACTATACGTATTTCGCTACAAACCTAAGTGCTACGTTTGAGGAGGGTTTTGAAAATGCAAATATCAAACCGCTTCAAGAGAGCGAAAGTGTAACGCATTTAAAAATCAAATACGCTAAGGAGTTTAGGTTAGGTAAATTTGCATTGAACAACACCGTAATGTATCAATCCATAGCGCAAGATCAAAATGTGCTAAATGTACCGCAATTGGTTACCAGAAATACCTTGTATTTTTCATCCGATGTATTTAAAAAGGCAATGTACCTGCAGACGGGGGTTACCTTAAAATATTTTACAAGCTATAACATGGATGCTTATAACCCGGTGTTGGGTGAGTTCTTTGTCCAGAACAGAGAAGAGCTGGGAGGTTTTCCTTTAGTGGACTTTTTTATTAATGCAAAGGTGAAGCAAACCAGGATATATTTAAAAGCAGAACATTTTAATTCTTCCTTTACAGGTTATAACTTCTATTCAGCTCCTAATTATCCATACCGCGATTTCGTTGTGCGGTTTGGTTTGGTTTGGAATTTCTTCTCTTAACTGTTATTTTTTATCCAGAAGTAGTTTTTTTTCACATCATTTTTATTTCCAAGAGGCTATAGTATAGGGGATTGAAGCGATGTGTAAAAAAACCTTTAAAAAA
>JBLHNI010000263.1:0-4654 GCA_047650615.1 Maribacter sp. | reverse complement strand
CCATCTTTTACGACTCGCCCATGATCGGTGGTAATCCATAGTTGCCAATCTTCGTTGAAGTTTTTTGCTCTGTATTGGGTCGCTTCCCATATACGACCAATTTGACTGTCCATTATTTTTATTGCGTCATAAAACTGTTGGCTATCTCCATATTTATGCCCCATATCATCCGTGTATTCTAGATATACCCAGGAAAGGTCCGGGCCCTCCATTTTAACATATCGGGCTGTTTCGTTTGTGACATGTTCGTCTATCTTGTGGATATATAACGTATCATCATCATGAGGAAATACAATGGTGTCTAGTTCAAATCCGTCAAAATGATAGTCCAGTTTGATGTTTCCTGTAGCTGGCAGTTCTTCTCCTACCAATTTGGTTCGGTTGTCTAACCAAGTAGAAAAAATAGCTGTTTTTAATTCTGGCCTATGTTCTTTTACAAACCTAAAAATGGTCCAATAGTTATAATTTGGGGCTTTGATGCTATTTCCCCAAACATTATGTTTATTGGCCCAAGCACCCGTAAGTAAGCTATTGTAGCCCACAGATGAAATGGTTGGGCTTTCAGAATATCCGTCTTTTTGGCCACCAACATAGGCACGGGTGTACCCTCCTTCCTTTGCCAAGGCATCAAGGTTTGGGGTTTCTACTTTTTCGATGGCATCAGAAGAAATACCGTCAACAAGCACAAAAATTACTTTTGTTTTCGACTCTTGTGAAAAGACAAAAACACCTATAAAAAATACAACTATTAAAGAAAAGGTGTGTTTTATCGACATATGTTTAATTCTAATTAACTACTCCAGCAGATGTACCCTGACGTTTCCAAATCGGTTGATTCTCAATACTAGATGCGGTAAATATAAAATTTTGGTTTTTGACACAACATCAAACCAAATTCATCCTTATGGGATACAAAATATCTGATGCCCTTTTCCCATGTTCAAATTAAATCTGCATGACGAAGATAGCATTTATGCAGCGTGTCTGACTTGTTTATTTAACTTTCCAAAACTATCATTAGTTTCAGTTTAAACAGGATAATGAAAGTTTATTCAGTTCGTAAGCTTTTCACAGGATTCTGTTTGGCAGCTTTAAAACTATACCAACTTACCGTTAACATCGTGATTAGCATAACAAAACTTCCCGCCATGAGAAACATCCATAGTCCTATATCAATTTTATAAGCAAAGGCTTCCAACCATTTGTTGGCAGCAACGTAGGCGATGGGCATGGCCACCACAAAAGCAACCAATACCCATTTTAAAAAGTCGGAGTTTAGCATAACCAATATTTCTGAGATACTCGCCCCATTTACCTTTCGTATGCCTATTTCCTTAAACCTGCTTTGAGACACCAACAAAGAGAGCCCCAAGACGCCCATAGCACAAACAAACATGGTAATAAGGGCGAAAATTAAAATTAAATTTTTCTGTAGTAGCTCTGTTTTATACTCGTTTTGATACAGCGTACTAACTTCAAAATATTCCATGGGATATTTGGGAAACATTTCATTCCATACTTTTTGAATAGCGGCTACGGCTTTCACTTTAGAAGACGGCGTATAGGAAATCGCAATATTTTCCAACCAACTATTTTCCCTTTTAAAAAGTGCCAAGGGTTCCACTTTAGTCTGTAGCCCGGAGAGATGAAAATCTTCAACTACCCCAACGATTTTTCCTTTTGGAATGACCACGCCTTCCACTGGAGAAATTAAAGCAAAATCTTTACCGATTACAGCACTAGCTTCCAAAAAGCCTAAATAACCTAAAGCCGTTTCATTGATAATATATTCCCCATTCCCATCTTCATCTGTATTGCTTTCGGTGAAATTTTGTCCCCCCAAAAACGGTAGTGCAAATACATCTGTAAAAGAGTAATCACAGGAAAACACACCAATGTATTTAGTATCTGTGTTTGGAACACCTTGCATGGTAAACGCAAACATGTCATTTGTCTCACCACCAGGTGGAGCCATCATTGCAGAAACCGAACCGATGCTATTTTGAGCTAAGAGCTCTGACTTAAAAACATCAAACTTCTTCTGCACCTCAGCATGAACAAAAGGGATACATAGCACATTATCTTCTTTGGCTCCCATAGAATTACCAAGCGCATAATCCGTCTGGCGCGAAATAACAATAACACCCACCAGTAATACAATCGCTAAGGCAAATTGAGAGACCAAAAGTATTTTATGTGTTTTTACGGTTCCTTTTCCCTTCATCTTTTTATCCAATGAGAAGTGCTGAAAATGGCTTTTGAAAACGGGTTGTATTCCTGCAAATAAACTCAAAAAGGAAAAAAACAAAATAACGCCAGCTGCAAACCATCCATTTCCTTCCAATAGATTCAATTGGTAGTGGTCGAAAATAAACTGATTCAGTTTTACAGCACCAAATAGCACCAAAACCAAAGAGGCAAAAACCATAATTCCACTCTCCAAAAGAAAATAACGGGTCATGATACGTTTAGAAGAGCCTAGTATTTGATTTAAAGCCAGAAACTTGCTGAGATACCCCGCCATACCCAAATTTAAGCTGGTGAAATTACTCAGCGAGATAAAAAGCAAAATGAATGCGGAAATCCCAAGAAGGTATAGATTGGCCATGCTTCCATTCGGTTCTATCTCACGCAGCAGATTCGAGTTTAAATGAATCTTTTTTATATTCATTAAATGCCCCTGCATTTTTGCCTCCTTATCGATTTCAATTCCCTGCAATTCATTTAAGCTTGTAGAAATCTTATCGGAAAGACCTGTAGCCTTTACCTTTTCTTTTAATAGCAGATAAACATACGCCCAACCCGCAATAGCATCGTTGCCTGGCATAATGAGTAAATCTGGATGCAAGTGACTTTGCTGAGCAAAATCTTCCATGACACCCCTTACCGTAAAATCCGTTTCCAGTGAATTATAATGCCCTGGTGGCAACGAAATAACCTGACCCATAGGGTTTTTATCTCCAAAAACCTTTTTTGCCAAGGAACTTGATAGTACGGCAGAACCAGGTTCAGCTAAAGCAGCATTAGAATCTCCGTCTATAAAACGAACATCAAAAACTTGTAAAAACGTATCGTCTACAGCAAAGGCTTGGGCTATGGCGTAGTGTTGTTCTCCTTTTAGAATAAGTTTATCGCGCAATGGCATCAATCGCACCACAGTTTCAATTTCAGGAATTTGCTTGGCGAGTTCCGGTATTATTTTTGAATCGGAGACACGTGCAAACTCATTCCCCTCAAAAATCTCAGAATGCGTGATGGTTAGCCTATATATTTTATCAGCATTCGTATGGGAATTATCATAGCTGAATTCGTTCTTTAGAAAAAGGGCAATGAACAACATTCCACATAAGCCTAAGGACAAGCCTACTAGTTTAATTCCATTTAAAATAGGTCGCTTCCATATATTCCTAAGTGCATATTTTAAAAGCATAGTTCTCCTTTCAATATTTTAAATTTAGGCTTTTCTTAGCTGCTTGAGATGTTGGTTTTTAGACCCTAGATACATCATTGTGCTGCGACTGTGCGCAAGGTGCTATACCATAGTATAACGTTATATCCTAGAACTACTGTGTATGGATTTAGTGATTTTTCTATTCCATCCTTAAACTTTTTATTGGATTCTGCTTTGCTGCTTTAATCGCTTGGAAACTTACAGTAAGTACGGTTACTCCCATAGCACCGAACATAGCCAATGCAAAAATCCACCATTTTAGAATTACTCTATATGGGTATTCCTGTAGCCATCCATTCATAACATAATACGCAATAGGTATGGCAATAAAACAGGAGATGACCACCAATTTCAAAAAGTCCTTGGAAAGCATATTCCATACATTAAATACAGTTGCACCTAATACTTTCCGTACACCAATTTCCTTTGTGCGCTGTTCAGCTACAAAAGAGGTCAATCCAAAAAGTCCCAAACAGCTTATTAAAATCGCCAAAGCCGTAAAGATTCCGGATAAGGTTCCTATCCGTTCTTCAGAAGCAAATTTTTCTCCATACTGATCGTCTACAAATTGATATTCAAACGGGACATCTGTAAAATGTTCCTTGAATACTCGCTCTACAATAACCAAATTCTGACTGGCACTCTGCTTTGGATTTAAACGTAGATTATAATAGCTACCATTATCGGAACGGTCATACACATACATGGCCTGTTTTACGGGTTCGTAGGGCGACTGTGCAATCATATCCTCTACTACGCCAATTATCTTTAAAGGTGGGTTTGGGTCTTCATCGCTATCATCCTTTAATAATTGTCCTATGGGATTTTCCATACCCAGGTATTTCTTAGCGGTTTCGTTAATTAAAACACCTAAGGAATCTGTTGCGAAATCCCTAGAAAAATCCCTCCCTTCTACTATTTTCAAACCTAAGGACTTGGCATACTCGGGAGAAACTTCGGTCCATGCAAGATCTTCTTGAAACCCTTCTGGTTTTCCTTCCCAAGTAAATCCGCTTCTATTGGACCATATTTGTGTAGTGGGACTACTGGAGGTGGACATTTCTAACACTGCGCCAGATCCTAGAAATTCAGTTCGCATCAATTCGGTCTTCCCTGAAAAATCTTGACTGAAGGTTGGTATTTGAATCAATCCTTCCTTGTCATAGCCAATAGGTCGGTTCTTAGCATAATTAATTTGCTGCA
>JBLHNI010000262.1:0-4691 GCA_047650615.1 Maribacter sp. | reverse complement strand
GATCAATTGCCCTAGACAGATCTACACGCTGTTCCAATAAAGTAGCCAGCTTCGTTTCACATTTTTTCGTATGTTCCGGAGAAGCATCCGTACGTGTAGCCTCTTCGTTCATATGATATATTTTTAAGGCCAAAATAGAGAGTCGGTCAATGGCCCATGCGGGACTTTCGGTATTTATCGTGGCATTCTTTTTAATTTCTACCGATTGGTATTTATTTAAGAAGTAACCGTCTATAAATTCTACCAAATCTGTCCTATCTTGGTTACTGGCGTCAATCTTACGTTTCAAAGTCAACGCGGCATTCGGTTCAATCTGCGGATCACGGATAATATCTTCGTAATGCCACTGAACCGTGTCTATCCAATTTTTTCGGTAGAGTAAATGCTCAATACTATCCTTTAGATATGGGTTGGAAAACGATTGGTACACATCATCCTTTATATGATACTTTTCTATACTCTCCTGAAAAATATCGATTGCAAGTTTACTGAACATAAGGCTACTTTTTTACAAATATAATTCTAATTACCCAAGCCATAGTTTGGCTAAAAATGTAAGCAAGGGCACTACGACACTTAGCGCAAGTGCCAGCTCCAAAAGATTTTGCCTTTTTATGGATTCTATGTAATTACAAATAAAAATTACGGAAGGGAAAAAGGTAATCATAATTGCATAATTGCTTTCGGTAAGAACCAATAAATTTACCAGCAAACCTAGAACAAAGGAGAGTGCCACTAGCCTAATAGTGATAATTCTCCTTGCGCCTGCTTTCCCTAATGCCAAAAAAGACCAAAATACGAGTATCAGATTAATGCTGATATACGCACTTACTTTAATACTGGAATCCCATTTGGGAGGATAAATAGCCGCATAGTCAATATCGAAACTATAGTGTTGTATTAAAAAATTAGAATGGTTAGCCAGTACCAAAACCGCATATGTTATCATAAAAAATGAAAACCCTGCAGACAAGATCACCAGCCAATTCTTGATATTCTTAGGCTCATAAATGTAAATAGTAACACAGACCAGAACCATGTATAATATAGCCCAGTCATAGAACAAACTAGCGGCAAGAACCCAGAGCGTAGCATCAAAAACTTTTGACTTTATATCCTTTAAAGACTTTATGCTCAACACCCTTCTGGTTGCAAGCAATAGAAACAAACTACATAGGATGGCATTACTATCCGATAATGTTTCTGGAAAAACAACGAACAAGAGCGTGTAAAAAAGGATGGCATACGAATTTGCCCCCGTAAGTTTGTTTCTGTTTACTATAAAATCGACAATAAAAACACTAAACAAAAAAATACTCAAAACAAGGATTTCTACACCTATTTGCTTAGTAGAAAAATCGGTCCCGAGAAGGTAAACTTGCACCGCCCAATAAAAAAGGAATAAAAAACCCGATAAAATTATGAAATTTATAGGTTTTGTTTTTCCAAAAATGTTTGAAATCATCTACGAATTTTATACTTTTGTGGTGTAAATATAGGAATAAGATGAAGTCATTATTTGAAGGTATTGCCGATTTATTTGTAAATGTACTATTTGCTCCGTTTGATGTTTTACGATTTATGGAAAGCTGGACACTCTCCAATAGCATAAACTGGTTTTTTATGTTGATTGGTTCTGTCGCTTTTGTTTATTGGATGTTACAGTTGAAAAAATACAACGATACGGGTGAAGAAGACAAGTCTGTCACTTCTCACTCTTATTTGTAAGGCGCTTTTCCTTACAATTTAAAAGCACCGTTTACCTTGGTTTATATTACCAGTTAAACGGTACTTTTATTTAGTATAGATTATAGGTCGAACCCTATATCCTTTCTGTAATTCATACCCTCAAACGAAAGTTTCCCAACATTCTTATAAGATGTTTTCAAGGCTGATTTAAAATCTTCTCCAAAAGAAGTGATGGCGATTACACGACCCCCATTGGTTACTGTTTTTCCATCCTTAAGCGTCGTGCCAGCTTGAAATACAAGGGAATCTGTAATTGTTTCTATTCCCGTAATCTCCTTTCCTTTCTCGTAACTTCCAGGATATCCACCAGAAACCGTCATTACCGTTGTGGCACTGCGTTGGTCTATTTCTAGGTCAATGGTATTCAAAGTGCCATTTGCAACGGCTTGAAACAATTCCACCAAATCGTTTTTGATACGCGGCAGTACTACTTCAGTCTCTGGATCACCCAAGCGCACATTGTATTCAATCACCTTTGGGTTATCCCCAACTTTTATAAGCCCAATGAATATAAAACCTTTATAAGGCAACTTATCCTTTTTAAGGCCTTCTACGGTAGGTTTTACTATTAGCTGCTCAATCTTATTCATTAGCTCTTCATCGGCAAAGGGAACAGGCGAAATGGCCCCCATACCCCCTGTATTGAGTCCAGTATCACCTTCACCGATGCGTTTATAGTCCTTAGCCGTTGGTAATACTTTATAATTTTCACCGTCGGTTAGCACAAAAACACTCAATTCTATGCCATCCAAAAACTCTTCGATGACCACCTTGGCACTTGCGGAACCAAATTTCTCGTCTACGAGCATCGCTGTAAGCTCGGCTTTGGCTTCTGCTAAATCTTTAAGGATTACCACGCCCTTTCCTGCGGCAAGGCCATCTGCCTTTAACACATAAGGAGGGGTAAGTGTTTCCAAGAATTCATAACCTTGAGTCACAGTTTCAGAAGTGAAGCTCTCGTAACGCGCTGTTGGAATATGGTGGCGCATCATAAACTCCTTTGCAAACTCCTTACTGCCTTCCAATGTGGCAGCCTTTTTCTGTGGGCCAATTACGGGAATTGCAGCCAATTCTTCATCATCAAGAAAATAATCATGGATTCCGTTGACTAAAGGGTCTTCAGGACCTACAATGACCATGTCTACACCCTTATCCAATACAAATTTTCCGATAGCGTCAAAATCATTTACACCAATCATTATATTATCTGCGATACTTGCTGTACCAGCATTACCGGGCGCCACAAAAAGTTGTTTTAGCTTGTTACTTTGTTTTAGTTTCCAAGCCAATGCATGTTCACGGCCTCCAGAGCCAAGGATAAGAATGTTCATTTGTTTTTAAATTTTGGCAAACATAGTACTTGCCTTGCTTATAGTAAATTATCTATTGGAGAAATTTCGATGTTCTTTCTTTTGTAAATCTGCTTTTGTGAGTGACTTAAAATAATCGTATACGATTTTTAATCCTTCCGAACGCCCTACTTTTGGTTCCCATCCCAGTAGTTCCTTAGCCTTAGTGATATCTGGTTGCCGTTGCGTAGGATCGTCCTTGGGTAACGCTTTATAGATCACCTTTTGATCCGCACCTGTAAGGGCCAAAATTTCCTCTGCAAACTCCTTAATAGTGGTTTCGTGCGGATTTCCGATATTCATAGGCTCCGCATAATCACTAAATAACAATCGGTATATGCCTTCTACTAAATCGTCTATATAGCAGAACGAACGTGTCTGAGAACCGTCACCAAATACGGTTAAATCCTCACCTCTTATCGCCTGCCCCATAAATGCAGGAACCACTCTTCCGTCATTCAGCCGCATTCGGGGTCCGTAGGTATTAAAAATACGCACAATGCGTGTCTCTAAGCCATGAAACCGATGGTAGGCCATGGTAATAGACTCCATAAATCGTTTTGCCTCATCATATACACCTCTAGGCCCTACAGGATTCACATTTCCAAAATACTCCTCAGTCTGAGGGTGCACTAATGGATCCCCATATACCTCAGACGTAGAAGCGACCAAAATGCGTGCCTCTTTATCCTTTGCGAGTCCTAATAAATTTAAAGTTCCTAAAGAACCTACCTTCAATGTTTGTATTGGTATTTTTAAATAATCTATGGGGCTTGCGGGAGAGGCAAAGTGCAAAATATAATCTAGTTTGCCGCTTACATGAACAAATTTGGACACATCGTGATGGTGAAATTCAAAATGCTCCAAAGGAAAAAGATGCGCTATATTTTTAAGATCACCGGTAATCAAGTTATCCATCCCAATGACATGATACCCTTCTTTGATGAACCTGTCACACAAATGAGAGCCCAAAAAACCTGCTGCACCTGTTATTAGTATTTTTTTCATAAACATCTAATATGCTTTTTCTTCGCCTTTAACAGCGTTAATCACTGTTTGCAAAACTATTTTTAAATCTAAAAAAAATGACCAATTCTCCACATAAAAAATATCAAACTTTATACGATTTTGAATATCGCTATCCTTTTCTATTTCCCCTCTATACCCTCGTACTTGTGCCAAACCAGTTATTCCTGGTTTCACAAAATGCCGCAACATGTATTTATCCACTTTGTTTGCGTACTCATCTGTATGTTTTAACATATGCGGTCTTGGTCCAACTACAGACATATTTCCAAATAACACGTTATAAAACTGTGGTAATTCATCAATACTGGTTCTTCTAATCAATCGCCCTATTTTGGTAACCCGCATATCTCCCTTTTTTGCTTGAACATCATCTGAAGAATTGTTCATTCCCATGGAACGAAATTTGAAGCATTGAAATTCACTATTATCAAATCCAGTACGTTTTTGAATAAAGAATATAGGACCTTTCGACTCAATTCTAATCAACAATGCTAATACAGGACCTAACCATATTAACAAACCAAATATAACTATTAACGAAAAACAGATATCAAATGCTCTTTT
>JBLHNI010000261.1:0-4691 GCA_047650615.1 Maribacter sp. | reverse complement strand
ACGTAGCGCTATAATTTGGGCTACTTTTAGTTCTTTAGGGAATAATTTGCCTGTCATTACATAATACCTCAAATTTTCTTCAGCTTTTATGGCCCTGTCTTGTGCTTTTAAAGGAAAGCTGCGTACAAACCATGCCATAATTAAAAATATAATAGCGATTAGCACTACTAAAGAAGCTAAATACAGGTTATCACTACTGGTACGAATAAGATTGGTTATAGCACCGATTAATAAAGCTAGTATCGCAATAAATAAGAGTCCATGAAACCCTTTTACAAGTTTACCATGATTTTTAAAATTCTGTTCTTCCATTTTTTTAGTTTGATTTAAAGATAAACTTATTAATTAGTACTTTTCTAATATAAAGAAAGCCACTCAAACTATCGAGTGGCTTTGTTATTATAATTCTTTATTTGAAGTGCTATCAATATCCCAATCACGACCAGCACAATCTCACCAATGGCATAGAGTATATATCTACCGAACTTGTTATGAGTAAGGAGTCTCTGTCGAATTTTTCTAAAAAATTTTATCTTGTGAAGTAGTGGTTGGAAGTTTCTATGTTAAGGTAAGGAAATATTTAATTCCTTATTTAATGCTATATAGGAAAGGGGTTGATTATATACAAACGACCTGCAGAAGGCCTGAATTTTGTATTTCAGGCTTACACATTCGGTTGTATAGCCGAAGTAATTCAATATAGGAGCCTAGATAGAGAGGGATGGTTGGGGTAAGTTTTATATTTTAATCCCCCATAGCGAAGTATTATAGAAGTAGTGGTGGTTGGTCTTTGTTTACCTAGGATACAGTAAGGGATTGGTAGCTAGTAAACGTATGTGTTATTTGCCTTTCGTTATTTTTTATTTGAGAGCTAATTATTAAGGTATTTATCAATCTTTGTTATAAGTGTTTTAGATTTTATTTTAACAATTTTGAGTTCGTCTAAGAATACCCGACTTAACTCGCTCTTTGCACCAATAAGTGCATGGAATCTTGGATTAATATGTTTAGGATTTATGTCTTGCCAAGAAACTTTTTCTAAATAAGATTGGCAGGTTGTGATGATTTGTAATGAACTTTTACATCATCCATGCCATAGCCTGATAAATTTTCCATTCTAGACTTCAGATTATCAGAAAAAAGAGTATTGTTTTCATCCGCCATTTTTTTATGGATTATTCTGAAGAAATTAATCATTGATTTTTATAACTTTAAAAATTCCATTTTTGTAATCAAAGGTTGTAGGCTTCCCCAAAATAGCACTGTTTAGTTTTCTAAAACTTCTATAAAGTTATTGTTTTTAATTCTTCTGGGGCTAGCCCCAGAAGAATTAAGTTTCGCATATTTTACAGGCGGTATTCCACCCAAAGCATCGTTAGGTCTGTGATGATTATACTCGTTCATCCAAATATGTGTTTGTTCCCTTACTTGGTCGTTATCCTCGAATATGTATTTATTAAGGACTCCTCGCCGATAACTACCGTTGAATCTTTCTATAAAGGCATTTTGTGTTTGTTTTCAATATTTAGGCTGAACAAGTCTCTTTTGTTATCAATCAAATAAGGAACACTAATTGAAACTACTATTGCTGATACCTAGTAATATCAAAATCCTGACCCAGAAACATTGTCTAAATCCATATTAGCGCAAGTAGTATGTTTTTGGGAGGCAGGAAATTATCATTAGCGTAGCAAAAATTAATTTATAAATTTTGGCTTGATATTATTCTTAGGATAACAATTTCAAAATATAGAGACGATTATAATTTAGATTGCCAGTTTATATCCTGTTTACTTCATACTTTTACTTAAAAGTGCTGTTGAACGAACCTTAGGGTGGTATAAAACAAAAAAAAGCTACTGGAATTTCCAGTAGCTTTTCGCCATTCTCTTTGCTCTAAATTCCTTCTTTGGTACGTACTTAAGTTACCTTGTAAAGAACTAGAAAAGTAGGTAATTAAAGATTCTGGGTCTATTGTTATACTTGTAATTCTTTGTTATTGTCGTCTGTACTCTTTACTTTGGTTGGGTTAAATACATCCTTTAAAATGTAGGCAGTTACTATCGTAAGTCCCGCTGTTAAAGTTGTGGTAGCATATTCCCATCCCAACAAATGCATTAATCCACCACCTATAATGGTAAGCACACCTAGCACCATGGCAAAATTCCATATAATTTCTACCAAGCTGTTTCTGGCTTTTCTGTCTTCATCCATAAAATAAGCTGTGCCTTCCATAGCGAACCAAGTTATAAATGTAATTGCTGTACCTATTTGAAAGATAAGGGTGTATGGAAAATCCATTATTCTAAGCAATCCGTTGGTAGTCCAAAAAAGCACCAAAATTATTTTAATATAGGCTACGGGCTTTTTATTCTCCTTTTTGCCAAATCGAACCGCATATAGTATTCCTAAGGCCAAAAAGGAAGTGAAAAGTACACCGGCGGCATAGGGCCAGTCTAGCATACGCATCGCCATACCAGTTAATAGAGCAACAAGGGAGACGCGTAAGGGTGTTTTTAGTACTTTTCTATTGGATTTCATAAGTTTGTATTTAAATCATCTTTATGTTGGCTTTAAGACCTTCCATAATTCCTATAATGTTCTTTACGGTCTCGTTGAGATAGTATCTAACAAGGATGTGTGGAATACGAATTGTGGTAAATCCGTTTTTAAAGGAATGCATGGCTTGTTCCAAGTTATTGATGGCCTGTTCTTCGGTCAGTTTTTCGTACTCCGAGTCTATTTCTATATTTAGCTTAACGCGAGATATAGCGATATCAACGGATTTGTGGCCATCCCACCATTCCAACATTGCGTTTACTCCGGCTTCTTTAAGTCCGTAGTAAAGCTGGATGGCCTCTAGCGGTGTATCGTTTTTAACAATCAAGGCTTTCATACGTTTGTGGTGATCAAAACAAAGCTCTACACCAAGACTATCCATTGCATTTTTATGGTCTACGTAGCCTAATTCTTTTTTACATTCTAAACAAATCATTAAATAGGTTGAATTTAGGTTTGGGGACTACTATAACCATAGATTTTTAGGATTAGTATGATTAATCGATGTATGGTACCTAACTTTTAGACGAACTACATTTTTTTAGATGAACGGCACGCCAACATGTTAAAATTGTGGTGAAAATGACCTTAACTGTTTTCTTTATTTTCACATTTTGCGTCTATATTTACAAAAACCCAACTAGGTATGTTCAAAAACAGTGGACCAGGTGTTCTAATCGCTGCGGCCTTCATTGGCCCAGGCACTGTAACAGCCTGCACGCTTGCAGGTGTTGGTTTTGGATACGCATTATTGTGGGCTATGGTTTTATCTATAGTAGCTACCATAGTATTGCAGGGAATGGCGGCTAGGTTAGGGGTAGTTACCCAGCAAGGTCTTGCCGATGTTATCAAACAAGAGTTAAAGACAAAATGGATGCGGATTTGTGTGGTTGGTATCATTCTGGCTGCCATTGTAGTAGGGAATGCCGCCTACGAGGCCGGGAATCTTGGCGGCGCAGTATTGGGAATGCAAGCCCTATTTGGAAACGAATTTAGTGGGGTTTATCCTTATATTATAGGTTCCCTGGCGTTTCTATTACTGTATCTTGGAAATTACAAGGTCTTGGAAAAGGTTTTCGTTGCTTTGGTTTTAGTGATGAGTTTTTCTTTTATTCTAACCGCGCTGCTTACGGGTCCAAATCTGTTAGCGGTTTTAGAGGGACTGTTTATTCCCAAAGTGCCAGAAGACGGCATACTTACCATAATTGCATTGGTAGGCACCACCGTGGTACCCTATAACTTGTTTTTACATGCCTCTTTGGTTAGTGAAAAATGGAAAACTATTGACGGACTTCCAGCGGCTAGGAGAGATACAGTCGTTGCCGTAGTGCTTGGCGGTTTTGTATCTATCTGTATTATTATATCGGCAGCAGCCATCTCCAATTCGGAAGTTACCAACGTTATGGATATGGCTAATGCTCTGGAGCCGCTTTATGGAGCAAGGGCGAGGTATTTTATGGGAGCTGGACTTTTTGCGGCAGGAGTTACTTCGGCTATTACCGCTCCATTGGCAGCTGCCTATGTTGCCAATAGTTGTTTTGGTTGGAAAGCCGGTATGACCGATTTTAGGTTTAGAGCTGTATGGATACTCATCCTAGGTTTAGGTATTTTCTTTTTGTCCTTTAATATCAAGCCTATAGAAATCATCAAATTTGCGCAGATAGCGAATGGGATTTTACTTCCTGTGATAGCAATTTTCTTATTGTGGGTCGTAAATAGAAGCGCTGTTATGGGCGCATATAAGAATACCAATTTTCAGAATGCACTTGGAATACTCATTATCGCCTTAGCTATAATTTTGGGTGCTAAAAGTATTTTTAAGGTGTTGACTAGTTTCTAGAGAATTGATGCTGGTTTAAGGTTTCTATTGTTTCATGTTCAAGGTTCTTATACGTAATAACTAGGGAGTCTGTTACGGGTCTTTGCAAGGAGCGAAATATAATTTGAAGTGATGAAGCATAACTAAAGCGACGCGGCAACCTGATGCATAAAGCTTTTTGGCGAAATGATAACAATCGCGGGCTATTATCTATTTTTATTTAACACTAGAACATGAACTTGAGTATAGATATAAATTGTGACCTGGGAGAAGGATTAGGGAATGAAGCCGAACTACTTCCTCATGTATCTTC
>JBLHNI010000260.1:0-4708 GCA_047650615.1 Maribacter sp. | reverse complement strand
AAATTAATGTTAATAACTGGGGTGGCCTTAACGATGTAATCAGAAATCAGGAATTCACAAATGGTTTAGATGCTTCTGCCCACACGTTTGGTGGTATTTTGGGTAATACGAATATAGATTTAAGACCTTCTGGTCTACGTTCGGGATTGCGATTATCCTCTTCCGCTTCTAATAGAACCTATACGGGCAGGGTAATGGCAACGTATAACTCAGGTGTAAAGGAGAACGGATTGGCCTATATGGTTTCTGCTTCAAGAAGATGGGCCAAGGAAGGCTTCATAGACGGTACGCTGTATGATGCCTATTCGTTTTATGGGGCGTTGGAATATCAATTCAACCCAAAACACAGTATATCGCTTACTGCATTCTCTGCAACTAATAGAAGGGGAAGGTCTTCCGCGATTACGGAAGAAGTGTACGAGCTGGTTGCTAACCGTTATAATCCCTATTCGGGTACGCAGAATGGGAAAATCAGGAATTCTAGGGAACGGCGTATATCTGAACCTATGGCATTATTCAACTATTTTTTCGATTCTGAAAAATGGAACCTTACTATGGGATTGGCTTTTCAGACGGGAAACCACGCTAGAAGCAGAGTAGGGTACTATAATGCTCCTAATCCAGACCCAAGCTTCTACAGATATTTACCTAGTTTTTATATCAACAGTCCAATCGGTGCCAATTTTGTAAGTGCGGATAGGGCGCGAACCAGCTTTTTGAACGACCCACAATGGAATTGGCAAAATATATATACAGCAAACAGGAGTCCGTCCAATAATGGAAAGGCAGCCTATGTGTTGTATGATGATGTTATAAACGACACCCAGTTTACGGCTAGGGTTAATGGAAATTATACGATAGATAAAAGATTTAAGTTAGATTTCGGGTTCACGCACAAGAACCTCCAATCTAAAAACTATGCACTGATAGCGGACTTGTTAGGAGCGGAATATCATGAGGATATAGACCCATTTTCAGACACCAGAAATAACATAGATGCAGAGGTAAATCGCGGACAAGGGCAAAAGTTCAACTACAATTATGAATTTTTAGCCAATCATACAAATGCTTTTGTGCAACTAAATCTTGATTATAATAAATGGAAGGGTTTTGTATCGGGACAGTACTCGGTAGTTTCGTATCAGCGTGATGGTTTTTTTCAGAACGAACGATTTTCGGAAAACGCTGCAGGTAAAAGTGAAAAAATGAATTTTTCCAATCTTAGTGTAAAGGGCGGATTGTCTCATAAAATTACTGGTCGGCATTGGGTAAACGCACATGCGGGTTTTCTGCAAAGACCACCTTTGTTGCAGAATGTTTTCATTAATCCAAGGGAGTCCAATACCATAGTAAAGAATCTACAAAGGGAAACGATAAGCACTGTGGACCTTAATTATTACATACGGATGCCAAAACTTACTGGGAGACTCACTGGTTTTTATACCAGATTTCAAAACACGACCGATGTAAATTTTTTCTTTGTGGATTCTGGAGTAGGTTCCGACTTTGTACAAGAGGTGTTGACAGATCTAGATAAGCTACACAAGGGCTTGGAGTTGGGCTTGGAATACCAGTTGTCGGCTGCCGTAAAAGTATCGGCTGTAGCTGCGCTGGGAGACTACACCTTTGCGAGTAATCCTTTTATAAATATTAATTTTGATACGGCTAGCGCAGACGAAGAACTCATAGACATAAGTGGTTCCAAAGATTTAGGCGAAGCAAATATTAAAGGGCTACACTTAGCACAAGGCCCACAAAAGGCCATTGCTTTTGGACTGGAATATCGTGACCCTAAGTACTGGTGGGTGGGAATGACGGCAAACTATCTAGCTAATAATTATGCCAATATTTCTACCATTACGAGAACGAATAGTTTTTATTTAGATCCTGAAACTGGACAAAATTTTCCTGATGCTACTCCAGAGAACGTTGATAGATTATTGGCTCAAAAACCACTCGATAACTTTTATCTATTGAACATGGTTGGGGGCAAATCTTGGTTAAAAAACGGAAAGTATATTGGTGTTTTTGCCAGTGTAAATAATCTCTTTGATACCGGCTTTAGAACTGGCGGTTATGAGCAAAGCAGGAATGGTAATTTTGGACAGTTACAACGTGATAATCTAAGCGGTTCTCCCGCTTTTGCCACTAAATACTGGTATGGTTTTGGCCGTACTTATTTTATTAACCTAGCCATAAGTTTTTAAATTATGAACAGGAATAAGAACCTATTATTGTTAATGTCTATTAACCCGGGTTTATTTTGGCTATTGATGGTGCTTTTTGTTGCGGCGAGTTGTATAAATGATAGAGATTTTAATGCCTTGAATACAGCGTGTAACTCAGACTTGCAAGCCAATGCCAGTTTTTCTGATGTTAAAGGCTTGTATACAGGAAAAACGATACAAATACAGGAAGATTTAATTATCGAGGGCTATGTTGTTTCTTCTGATGTTACCGGTAATTTTTTCGGGGTACTACATTTTCAGGATATGCCGTCTAACCCTACCGAAGCATTTCAGCTTGAAATAGATTTGAGGGATTCCCATTTATTTTTTGCTGTTGGGGATAACATACGAATTAAGTTAAAAGGGCTGTATTTAGGGAAGTCCAAAAAAGTGCACAAAATAGGAGGTGTATTTACTTCTTTTGGTAATATATCTGTAGGAAGGCTGCCATCCAATGCAGTGTTCCAACATGTGTTTGTTTCTTGTGACGATAGACTGGAAATAGTACCTACTGTAATCGATATATCAGAATTGTCTACTATAATAGCCGGCACACTAGTACAAATTAACAATGCGGAGTTTTCCCAAGACGAATTAGGGCTCAGCTTTGCTGTAGAAAGAGAGGAAACCATAAGGGTAGTGTTTGATTGTAACGATAATGAAATAGAAATGCGGAATAGTGGTTTTTCTGATTTTCAGGCCAACTTGTTACCAGAAGGCAGTGGAAGTATTACCGGATTATTGATTAAGGAAAACAACGCCTTTTATATTCAGATTCGGGAGTTGGACGATATCGTATTTAGTGAGGAACGATGTGAGGATGTGATAGACGAATTCACTTCTCAAACTATCTTCTTTACAGAACTAGCAGATCCAGATAACAATGCAAATGCTAGGTTTATAGAAATCTATAATGCATCTGATACTCTTTTATCTTTAAACGGTTGGCAAATAGCTAGATACACCAACGCGTCCCTAGAAATAAGTTCTAGCTTAGATTTATCCGCATACACCATACTTGAGAAAAGCACCTTGGTGATAGCCGCCGATGCGGAAGAATTTTTGAACGTCTATGGTTTTTCTCCCGATGTTACGGCCGGAAGTAATTCTCCAGCAGATTCCAATGGCGACGATAATCTACAGCTCATAGATCCGTTTGGAACTGTTATCGATGTTTTTGGTGTGGTAGGCGTAGATGGTTCTGGTACTGACCATGAATTTGAAGATGGTAGGGCATTTAGAAAATTTGAAGTGAATACTGGGAATAGCTCTTATACGGTTACAGAATGGGTGTTGTACAACGATACCGGAGGTGCGGGAACAATTAATGAACCGCAAATAGCTCCTGAGGATTACGCCCCTAAAGCTAGAGAATAATTAATTTATTTTTTTTGAAAGGTTGAAATTTTTACTAAAGATTCTTTGGTCAGCGGTTTTACCAGATATTCTAATACAAGGTTATAGCCCTTTGCTTTCTCCATAAGATTTGGGCTTACAAAAGAGCTTGCGATAAAAACATGTACATGTTCTCTTTTTTTTAAAGGTAATGCAGCAAATTCATCAAGAAATTCCCAACCATTTTTATTCGGCATATTTAAATCCAACAAAATAATTTCAGGAAGACTTATGTTTTCAATTAGTAATCCAATGAGTCCATCAATCGCACGTTGGCCATCTGAATACCAAAGTACATTTTCTGAAAAATCAGAATCTATGATAAGTCTTTTTGCGTTAAATGCAAAAAACTCATCATCATCAATTATACAACAGTTGTGATATGCTTTCATTACTAGGTCTAATTTAAGCAGTTTAAACTGCTCATAATAAAAAGAGGTAACAAAATTAGGGTTAATCCTATTGCGGTAAGACTGATTTTATGATTATTGTTAAATAAAATGTCCGATATAGGGTTATTACTTGCATCTAAGTGATCAATACCTTGGCATAAACCATAAAGTCGCACATGTGTACCGTTTATAAATTCTCCTTGTTTCTTAGAGCATATCCATATATGTTTCCTTTCCCAGTTTTCATTTGAATTTCCACATCCCAAGGCGTACCATTTTCAATAGCTTCGTAAACGAGAGCGTATATTTTTTCTCTGTATTGGCCAGCAATAAAATGCATCAAGGTTCAGCGGTATATAGTCCAAAGGCTCCTCGTGAATTACGTTTATCATTTTTGTTCACAAGACTTCAAAATATACGAGGGTTACTTGCAAACCACCTGTTCTTGATACTTCTTTGGCCTCTATGAGAAGCTCATCATAACTCAATTGTTTGGAACATTTGTCCAACACCAAAACAACAACGCCAATAATATCTTGGGAATCTTTCCTAGAGTAGCAGGTTGAAAAACCATTTATATCAATAAATTTTTCTCCTGAGTTTGCGCTTTTAACTCCTTATAATTCTTACCCTAGATTTTTTTGAATACAATTGGTAAGTTGAGTAAGGCTTCGTAAATAGACTTTCCTCATT
>JBLHNI010000259.1:0-4709 GCA_047650615.1 Maribacter sp. | reverse complement strand
ATTCGTTCATAGCTATATGGTGAATGGGGAACAACTTATATTTCATCTTGGCGTAACACCAACAGACTGCAAGGCCAAGGATACGTGTGGTGTCCCGGTTGCGATGGAAAGTGTATCTGATAATGCTTGTTCTCCTGGCAGTGGATGCTGTTAACGTAAACCATGGAAGTGCTATTGATTCTAGTTTCCGTTTGTCTTGTACTATTTATGATTTTAGCCACTTTTGATGGGTTTTATCTTCACTTCTCTTCTATTATTCTAGTATTCGCCATGAAAATTGACTTGGTAAATGGTGGGTTGGTATTCGTCAACGCAATACCGGAATCATTCGCCAAAGGGGTGTTTTTGTTTGTAAGCTTTAATCTTATTCCTAGTGCTACCCTACTGGCTTTATAACATTTTATTCTATCGGTAGAGCGCCCAAGAGTAGTATGGAACAGCTATCGTTCAAAAATTAATTGCTGTTAAAAATGAGTAGTACTAAAAATATCAGTGTTAGAGTTATGACAATGGAGGACTGGGACTCCGTAGCTACTATTTACAAAGAAGGTATTGCTACTGGTTTTGCTACTTTTGAAACCAATGTACCATCATTTAATACTTGGGATACGGCACACTTAGAAACGTGTAGAATCGTTGCCTTTGATGGCGAACGAATTTTAGGTTGGGCGGCACTATCCCCTGTTTCTAGTAGGTGCGTTTATGCAGGCATTGCAGAAGTGAGCGTCTACATTTCGGCCTCATCTAGGGGTTTAGGAGTTGGCAAACTCTTAATGGAACACTTGATATTTGAAAGTGAAAAGGCAGGTTTATGGACCTTGCAGTCCGGTATTTTTTCTGAAAACATAGCAAGTGTCCAATTGCATAAAAAAGTTGGTTTCCGGTATATTGGTAAGCGTGAACGTGTCGGAAAGACTAGTGATGGTATTTGGAAAGATAATCTTCTTTTTGAACGTAGGAGCAAGGTGGTAGGCATGCTGTAAGGTTACTCCTTTTCTTGATTTTGAGTTTCAGTTAATTTTCGCTCTAGTTCCACTTGAAATTCCTCCATAACTGGTCTAACGGTACTTTCTGGTAAGTCGGCTATTGTGATATACATGAGGCCATCCACCGAATTATTAAACATAGGATCTACGTTAAAAGCAACCACTTTTGCATTTTGCTTAATATATTTTTTAATCAATACAGGTAAACGTAAACTTCCAGGTTCTACCTCATCTATTAAACGGTCAAACTTATTTAAATCGGCCTTAGTTTCATCAAACACAAATTCCTTGTCGGCATCGTTTAGCTTTACCTTAAATTCCTTTTTAGGTCTTATGTATTGAGCAACATAAGGGTCCCAGTAATTGGATTTCATGAACTCAATCATTAAGGACTTGGAGAAATTGGAAAACTGATTGCTGATGCTTACGCCTCCAATTAAGTATTTATGTTCCGGATGCCTTAACGTAGTGTGTATGATTCCCTTCCAAAGTAAAAAAAGCGGCATGGGTTTTTGTTGGTACTCCTTTACGATATAAGCGCGCCCCATTTCTATGGACTGGCGCATCATATGATATAATTCTGGTTCTACCCGAAATAGGTCTTGCAGATAAAAGCCATCGATGCCATGCTCGGGAAATATTTCTGAACCCATCCCCATACGGTACGCCCCTACAATACACTTCTCCTCATTGTCCCAGAGAAATAGGTGATGGTAGTACGTATCGAAGATGTCCAAGTCTATCGCTTTGTTTGTTCCCTCGCCGATCGCCCTAAAGGTCACCTCTCGCTGTCTTCCTATTTCTTTTAGTATAAAGGGCATATCCTGCTCCTTTGCAAGGAAGACTTCGTAGTTTTTACTTTGTAATAGGCGACAATCTTTTTCCCGCAACTTTTCTATTTCGCCTTGCATGACCTCTTTACGCATGGCTTCTGCAATCTTTTTAGGGGCTTTTGGTATTTTAAGTGTGGAAGGCAATTGATCGATTAACCGTCCTTTTTGGAAGGCATTGGAAAGGATGTAGGTTTTTCTGCGAAGAAGATCTGTAAATTCGGCTAAACTTTCTTGCTCGTTTTGGGTTTGTACCGAAATTGGTTGGCCAATACGCACTTTTAATGGACGGTTGCGTTGAGAAAGTACCTGCGAAGGGATCATGGCCGTTCTAAAAATAGGGCTCCATTTGGACAGGCGGTAAAACAGTTTGCTATTCTTTCCGTGAAAGTAAATGGGGACAACGGGGACTTGAGCCTTACGAATTAATTTCAATGCAGCTTCTTCCCATGGTTTGTCCACGATGAATTTTTCCTTTTTATGGGTAGAAACTTCTCCTGCTGGAAATATACCTAGGGGATGACCGTCCTTAAGGTGTTGGAAGGCCATTTTAAAACCTGCAATGCTACTTCTGGCTCCTTTGTGTTCTTCGAATGGATTTACAGGAAGGACATACGGAGCTAAAGGTGCCATTCGTTCGAGTAGAAAATTAGCCATAATTTTATAATCCTGACGTAAAGGCAAGAGAAGGCGCATCAATAAAATACCATCTATACCACCAAGAGGGTGATTGGAAATAGTGATGTAGGATCCTTCTTTTGGTAATCGCTTAAAATCATCTTCTGGAATGTCGTACTCTATTTTATAATGTTCCAAAATAGCTTGTGCATATTCCTCACAGTCTAGATGTGCTATTTTGTCGTAAAAAGAATTGATAGCAGAAATACGCGTTACTTTCATTAGTAACCACGCAATAAAAGTACCCAAATAGCCATACTTGGATACATTAATCGCTTTTGCCACTTCTTTTGCGGTTACCAAACCCATAGAAAGAGATAATTATGTAGGCGTAAAGATAGGAAAAAGCAGGAGTGAGCTATTTATTTTATATCATAATTATGTAAAAGGGACTCTTATTTTACAACCAGCTGTACCGTTTCCTTTCCACGCTGTTCTAGTAGGATTTCATGCCCGTTTTGGAGCGATGCCAGAGCTTTTGCGTTAAAATGACGTATGGTATAGAGCGAAACATTTTCATGATGCACTATCTTAAATGTGCTTTTAAGACGGTTTAACAAGGCTTCCAAACCTCCAAACTTATTGTCCACACAAACCGAAAAACTAATAGCAGAATTCTGGATGAGGTCTACCTTCATTTTATGCTCATGAAATAGTTTAAAAAGTTCGCTAATACTATCTTCTACAATGAAGGAAAAATCAAGAGAAGATAATTTCATTAATACTTGGTTTTTTTTAACAATAAAACAGGGTACTTTGGGCTCTATTCCAACACCCTTGCCTACCGTGGTGCCATTCTCTGTAGGATTTATAAAAGACTTTACGTGTAGAGGGATTTCCTTTTTTTGTAATGGTTGTAAAGTTTTTGGGTGGATTACGGACGCTCCGTAAAACGCCAATTCTATTGCCTCAAGATAAGAAATATTATTCAGTAACTGTGTTTCTTTAAAGTATCTAGGGTCTGCATTTAGAACTCCAGGAACATCTTTCCATATAGTAACGGAATCTGCATTTAGGCAATAGGCCAATATTGCGGCTGTATAATCTGACCCTTCCCGTCCCAAGGTCGTAGTAAAGTTGTTATCATCGCTTCCTATAAAACCTTGGGTAATATTTAAAATTTCTTTATCGATATTGGAAAAGTTCTCTTGTGTTTTCTCCCAATTTACCGTTGCATCTCTATAGCTGGTATCTGTCTTTATATAGTTTCTAACATCTAACCAATTGTTTGTAAGACCAATTTCTTCGAGGTAGGCACTTACAATGCTGGTGGCTATGAGTTCTCCGTAGCCAACTACTTGGTCATAGACAAAATTATAGTTAGGGGATTTGTTCCATGCTAAAAATCCGGTGACTTCATCAATCAGCACTTTAATATCCTTGTAAATCTTATGTTGTGGATTAGGAAATATGTCCCTCATAATTGCGGTATGGTAATCTACCGTATCTGCAATCTTGGATGTAATTTCTGATTTATCTTTAAAATACGCATCAACAATAGCCTCCATTGCGTTCGTAGTCTTCCCCATGGCAGATATTACGAGAAGGGTGTTCGCATGTCCTGTTTGTTTTAATACCTGTACTACATTTCTTATGCCATTTGCATCTTTTATAGATGCACCTCCAAACTTAAAAACTCTCATAAAAAACTATAATTTAGTTTTGTTCCGGCTAGCCGGAAACTCCTCTGACTACATGTTATTGAGATAGTTACGCATACCAACTTCGTTCAGTTGCACAATATCCCAATCCCGCATTACGTTCGCTCCCTTGCTTTCGTAAAAATTAATGGCATGTTCGTTCCAATCTATCACTTCCCAGCTGATTCTTTTTACCCCTAGCTCATGGCCATATTGTACTACCTTATTTAACAGTGCTGTACCTAAGCCACTACCGCGCATTTGTTCCGTTACAATTAAATCTTCTAAATGCAGTACGGTGCCCTTCCATGTAGAATATCTAGGATATACCAATGCCGAACCAACAATAACACCTTGTTGGTCTGCCACAAAACAATGAAACTTTTTTGCCGGTCCAAAACCATCTGCAACCAAATCGTCCACCGTAATTTCCACGGCATCATCTTCCTTTTCGAATACAGCTAGTTCTTGTGTTAGTCCTAGCACCTGAGACATGTCTGTTTCTAAAGCTTCTCTAATTACATACTTCATATTGTTACAAATAAAACACAAAGTTATAAATTTAAAAAATGAAA
>JBLHNI010000258.1:0-4711 GCA_047650615.1 Maribacter sp. | reverse complement strand
CTACCTTCTAAAACAGAATTAATAATTTTTTCCTGCGAATCTTTAAAAGATGTAAAACCCCAATACGTTTCAAGAATCTCAATGGGTGTGCTATTCACGAGACATATCTAAATGGTTCTTTATAAAGGCAAGTCTTTCCGCTACGCTTCCAAACGGCACTTCGTTAGTTACATATCCAAGAGATGCGTAGGTATTTTTTAAATGTTCATGGATTTCAGTCGCCTGTATATAGGTTTCCAATCTTTCATTATCCTGTACATAAATTGCTTCCCAAGGCGGCAGTAAAAATACACTGTCGTAATTATGTTTTTTGCAGGCATTAAGAAAATCAGCCTCATAGGATTGGTCAAAATAGTCCATATATGCCAGTACGTCGGGCATACCACGGTCATAGAAGACCTGTGCTTTTTCTTGTTTGTTTCCGTCGTCGTACTGTTTTCTGCGACCTTCTAAAAGTTGCAGGTTGAACTGTTTTGAATCGCTAACAAATGCAATTGGATTGCCGAGCACGCTATCTGGATGCTGTTCGTTTTTAGCTTCCAATGTCATGTTTCGTATAAATTCATGAAAACAGTAAAACCCAGAAGTCTCTAAGGCTTTTATGATAGTTGTTTTTCCGGTTCCGGGAGCACCCGTGATTACGATTCGTTTAAAATTCAAGTTACAGTTTTAGCTTGACAAAAATAGGTAAACCTAAGATACCAAAAAACCAGATGTTTCCACTTATCTTTGTTTAAAAATGAACCAATGGCAGAAACTAGCCCAGAGGATTTTTATAAACGACTAAAAGAGCAATTGGCGGAGACCACCGTTTGGCCTTCTGATTACCTTTATAAATTTATCGTTTTGACAGACTCGGATAACATTGCTCAAATACATAAAATATTCGACCATAGCGGTGCGGTAATCACCTCAAAAAAATCTAAAAAGGGGAAGTATACCAGTGTCTCAATAACGGTAAATCTTAAAAATCCTAACGAAGTCATAGAAAAATACAAAGAAGTAGGTGCCCTAGAGGGTGTAATATCCCTTTAAAATAGCATATACGCTATAATTTTATTATTTTGCGGGTGTTATAAGAACACTTCTTCAATCAGTTTAAAGTAAAACTATCCAATTTGCAATTAGTAGAAAACCTAGAATACAATACAGAGCGACCACATTTAATAATACCGGAGTACGGGCGTCATTTTCAAAAGATGGTGGATCATGCGGTTTCAATAGAAGACCCTGTGGAACGAAACAATGTGGCCAACTCCATCATAAGCGTGATGGGAAATTTACAACCACATTTACGCGATGTGCCTGATTTTCAGCACAAGTTATGGGATCAGCTATTCATTATGTCCGATTTTAAATTGGATGTAGAATCTCCTTTTCCGATAACCACAAAAGAGCAGTTGCAAGAACGCCCAGAAGCTTTGGAATACCCTCAAAATTTTCCAAAATATCGTTTTTACGGTAACAATATCAAGCGTATGATAGATGTTGCTGTAGAGTGGGAAAAAGGAGATAAGCGTTCCGGTCTTGAGTATGCTATTGCCAATCACATGAAAAAATGCTACCTGAACTGGAACAAAGATGTTGTGGACGATTCCGCTATCTTTAAGCACTTGTTGGAGCTTAGTAATGGAGCCATAGATTTAGCGGCAGAGGGCGAAAGCCTTACCGATAGTGGTCAATTTCTAAAGAATAGGATTGCGAAAACGCCGCGACTCAGCAACAATAACAAGAACAATCAAAGAAATAATAATCGCGGTAAAAAACGCTATTAATCGTCTGTAAATTTTAGATGGGAACATTCAAGATAGAAGGTGGGCACTCACTATCAGGTGAGATAACACCACAAGGGGCAAAAAACGAAGCTTTACAGATTTTATGTGCAGTATTACTGACGCCGGAAAAGGTTGCAATAACCAACATTCCAGACATCATAGATGTTAATAAACTTATTTCTTTATTAGAGGATTTAGGAGTTAAAATCCAGAAAAAGGGTAAAGGCAGCTATACGTTTAAGGCAGACGATATAAATCTAGACTACCTGCAAAGCGATCAGTTTAAAAAAGATGGTAGAAGTTTAAGAGGCTCTATTATGTTGGTTGGACCATTACTGGCACGTTTTGGTAAAGGATACATTCCAAAACCGGGCGGCGACAAAATTGGACGTAGGAGATTAGATACCCATTTTGAAGGTTTTATAAAACTGGGAGCTAAGTTTAGATATAATAAAGAAGAATATTTTTACGGGGTAGAGGCTAAAAAGCTTAAGGGAGCGTACATGCTATTGGATGAAGCATCTGTAACCGGGACCGCTAATATTGTAATGGCAGCAGTGCTTGCCGAAGGCCAAACCACCATCTATAACGCAGCTTGCGAACCTTACTTGCAACAATTGTGCAAAATGTTGAACCGTATGGGGGCTAAAATCTCTGGGGTAGGTTCTAATCTTTTGGTAATTGATGGTGTAGAAAGTCTAGGAGGTACCGAACACAGGATGTTGCCCGATATGATTGAGATAGGTAGTTGGATAGGTCTTGCGGCGATGACCAAAAGCGAACTCACTATCAAAAATGTTAGTTGGGATGATTTAGGTCAGATTCCTACTGTTTTTAGAAAGTTAGGAATTACACTCGAGCGTAAAGGAGATGATATATATATTCCTGAGCATAAAAATGGCTACGAGATTCAAAACTATATCGATGGTTCTATACTAACCATTGCAGATGCGCCTTGGCCTGGACTTACTCCAGATTTATTGAGCATTATTTTGGTAATTGCCACCCAGGCTAGAGGAGAGCTTGTTATCCATCAAAAAATGTTTGAAAGTCGACTCTTTTTTGTAGATAAACTATTGGACATGGGTGCAAAGATTATTCTCTGTGACCCTCATAGAGCTGCGGTTATGGGACATGATTTTAAGTCTTCATTGAAAGCAACGACCATGACTTCTCCTGATATTAGAGCAGGGGTTTCCTTATTGATAGCGGCACTATCCGCTAAAGGAACTTCAACGATTCATAATATTGAGCAGATTGATCGTGGCTATGAAAATATAGACGAGCGGTTGAGAGCTATTGGTGCTAAGATCACACGTGTGTAAACGCAGTCCAAATAAAAATGATACTCCATAGTACGGTTCTTGCCCAGTTATATGAAACCAGTTCAGACAAGGTGTTTTTATCAAAACGTACGTTTGAAACGGCATTATGCCTGGGTACAAATAGCAAAAATGTAAGAATCCATACAAGCAAAATTAGTACTACGCTACCTGTAGTATATCTAGAAATTGTTTGGTATAGCTGATATATTGCTATTAGTGTTTGCCCAAACATCAAGGGAATTACCACATAAGAAATGCGTTGCACATAAACACGGTGCCAGCGGATTAAATCACTCCTGTTAAAGTACTTAAAGCTAGGGTAGATAACGAGTTGCACCATCCAAATTAGCACGAGCAATCCAAAATCGAAGCCTATTCTCAGCATTTCCAGTATCATATATATTAGTTTTTAGACACGGTATAGGCCCAATAAATGAGTAAAGGATGAATAATTATCAATCGACTCCAAGAAACCCAACTGGGTAGGCAAAGTCCGTTTGAAAAACAGGAGCCTATTTGAATAAAGTAAACGTGGGATGGAACTAGAAGTACCAGTAACACCATAATGGCGTGGCATGCTATTTTTCTATATTTCGGTATTAAAATAAAAATCCCGAGCAACAGTTCTAAGAGTCCAATAAAATAGTTGATAAAAATCGGTTTTGGAATATAATCCGGTATTAGCCCAAGATAAAACTCAGGGTTTATAAAGTGGTATAGGCCAGCAATACCATAGAATACTGCCAGTAATTTGGTAAACCGTTTTTTAGTTACGTTAATTTCCATTTATAATCAACGTGTACCTTTTTTAGAATAAGGAAGAACGGAATCCACCAGATAAAATCGTTGGTAATGAGCGTGTATATAAATTCAAAAGGAACTATATCCTGGATGTAGTTAAACAGAAAACCAAGTGGTCCGAAAATTTTACCAAGAAAACCAACAGCTACTATTGGCCAGTGTCGCATGGGGTCGTAGGAGGCCCACCAATAACCAATGCCGTACACACCAATAACCATACCCATTCCTTGCCAAACCATGGGGTGGTTTAGGGGCTCCATGCCAACGAATTCAAAGAACTGATTAGGAAATAGAACAACCCATGCACCCCATAGAATGTTATAAATTGCGGCGAGTTTTAATGTAATTTTCATGCTTTCTCTACTAGTGTCCCATCAGGATATTTGGCAAACCTTCCTTTGTCCTTATCATGCACATGATCTGGATAACGCCATGGCCAACCACCAAACTGTGTTAATTTATATTCCTGCATGGCGGCTTGTATTTCTTCTTCCGTGTTCATTACAAATGGGCCGTATTTAACTACGGGCTCATTAATCGGTTTTCCCTGAAGCACAAGAAGATGTGCTTGGGAATTTCCAGCAGTAACGGTAACTTCTTTGGTGGTATCTAATTTTATCCCATGATTGGGCAAAACGGCCGAGCCAGAAATCTCTATGGTGTCACCCTCGTAAAAATATAAAGTTCTAATGACCTCTGTATCTGATTTTGGTAGTATGAACGTACCGTTGGGTGCTATTTGAATGTTCCAAATAGCCACACGATTATCTGCATTGGCTGCCCAGGAGTCAGGAGTAGGTTCAGGAGCTT
>JBLHNI010000257.1:0-4719 GCA_047650615.1 Maribacter sp. | reverse complement strand
AATGTCACATCCTATCGCGTATATCGTATCTGTTGGGTAAATAATAACCCCACCGGATTGAAGGCATTGTGAAATGCGCTTCAAATCCTTAGGGTTGGTATTATTATCATAAAGCTTTAGTAGCATCTACTATTTGTTTTTTGCGTGGTCCTCTAGAAACTTAGCTAATCCAAGATCTGTTAATGGATGGTTCAATAACGCGGTAATAGCACTCAAAGGACCTGTCATAACATCTGCACCAATTTTAGCACAATCAATAATGTGCATTGGGTGACGAATAGAGGCTGCTAGTATTTCAGTTTCAAAGAAATAATTATCGTAAATAGTTCTCATCTCATCGATTAAGTTCAAGCCGTCAGTTGATACATCATCTAATCTACCTAAGAATGGAGAAACATAAGTAGCTCCAGCTTTTGCAGCAAGTAACGCTTGCCCTGCACTAAAGATTAGTGTACAGTTTGTCTTAATTCCTTTTGAAGAGAAGTACTTAATCGCTTTAATTCCATCTTTTATCATCGGAATTTTTACAACAATTTGCTCGTGAAGGGCAGCAAGAATTTCTCCTTCTCTGACCATTCCGTCGAAGTCAGTTGAGATTACTTCAGCGCTTACATCACCGTCCACGATGTTACAAATATCAATATAGTGTTGTTTTACCTTGTCATCACCAAAAATTCCCTCTTTAGCCATTAGTGAAGGGTTGGTAGTTACTCCATCCAAAATACCCATATCTTGAGCTTCTTTGATTTGGTCTAGATTTGCGGTATCGATAAAAAATTTCATGCAATTACTATTTTAGTTTGTGCGAAGTTAAAGAGAGGAGGGTAGTAAAGCAAAAAAAGATTTGAACAACTTTAGAACAAATCTTTAAAAAAAAGGCATAAAAAATGGGTAAGCTACTTACATCGCACCGCTACAACCATCTACCCTTGCTGCCTTCCGGCCCTGGGGGATTCAACGGGAGCTGATCGTATAAGACTTACCCGAGACAAAGTTAACGATTTGTTTTATCCTAATCCAAATAAATCAAAAATAAATAATGGCTGTGGCATTTAGTTTTTATATCTTTGTTTGAAACCAAAAACGAGAGTAAATATGTCTGAATCTTCGAGCTATGATATGAATACGCAACCGCCGTCAAAGACGAAAAGTGCGTTAAATTATGGGGCTTTAATGGGCCTAGTTTTTTTAGTAATTAATTATTGCACTTATTTATTTGATTTATCAAATAATAAAATATTTTCATATGGTTCTATGGCCTTACTAGCTGCCGCAATTAGTTACGGAATAAAAAAGTACAAAGATGAGCAGTGCAAGGGCTTTATAACATACGGAGGGGCTCTAGGTTATGGTGTTTTGATTACTCTATTTTCCGCAATAATTTCTAGCTTTGGAAGTTACATATACCTTAGTTTTATTGACGATTCTTTTATTCAATTGGCTTTGGAACAAGCTGAAATAGGTATGATCGAACAAGGTCAAACAGAGGAAGTGATTGAAATGGCAATGACATGGACGAGTAAAGTGTTATCTCCAATAGGAATTTTCATTTCCGGAATAATTATAACAACCTTTACAGGATTTATTGTTTCATTAATTGCATCTGCATTTTTAAAGAACGACCCTGATACGTTCGAAAACGCTTAAGAAACTACCAGCTTGAAAAAAGATATTTCCATTGTAATTCCACTCCTAGATGAGGAAGAGTCTATCGTTGAACTAAACGATTGGATCAATAAAGTAATGACTGAAAATAAGTTCAGTTATGAAGTGCTCTTTATCGACGACGGGAGTACAGATAAATCGTGGTCCATAATTGAAGCTTTAAATAAGAAAAGCGATACTGTAAAAGGGATTAAGTTTAGACGGAACTATGGCAAGTCTGCGGCATTAAATGTAGGTTTTGCAGCTTGTGAAGGTGAGGTTGTTTTTACAATGGATGCTGACTTACAGGATAGCCCAGAAGAATTACCTGAGATGTATAAAATGATTACGGAGCAGGGTTTTCACATTGTCTCAGGATGGAAGAAGAAACGCTTCGATCCTCTCTCTAAAACGATACCAACAAAGCTGTTTAATTGGGCAACTCGTAAAATGACGGGAATCCAATTAAATGATTTTAATTGTGGTTTAAAAGCCTACCAGAATACGGTGGTAAAAAACATAGAGGTTTACGGAGAAATGCACCGCTACATTCCTGCCATAGCTAAATGGGCAGGTTTTACAAAAATTACGGAGAAAGAAGTTTCTCACCAAGAACGAAAGTATGGTGTCACTAAGTTCGGGTTGGAACGATTTATCAATGGATTCTTAGATTTACTATCGATTAATTTTGTTGGGAAATTTGGAAAAAGGCCGATGCACTTTTTTGGAACGTTAGGAACCATTGTATTCGCTATCGGTTTTGCCATGGTATTATTTGTTCTAGGGGAAAAGCTATTTTACATTTTTAAAGATATTGGAGCTCCCTTAGTAACAGATAAGCCGCAGTTTTATGTTGCTTTAATTTCAATGGTAATTGGAGCCCAGCTCTTTTTAGCAGGCTTCTTGGCTGAATTAGTTTCGCGTAATGCACCAAATAGAAATAACTACAAAATAGAGCGGGAGGTTGGCTAATATTCCAAGAAAAGTTATTTTATTAGGCACAGCTTGGCCCTTTAGAGGAGGATTAGCGGCATATAATGAGCGTTTAGCACAGCAGTTTTGCGATATGGGGATGGAGTGTGAGATCGTAACATTTACGACCCAATACCCTAAATTATTTTTTCCTGGTAAAACTCAATTTGCTGAGGAACCTTCCGCATTTAAAAAAATTACTAGAAAATTAAGTAGTATAAATCCAATCACTTGGTGGACAACTGCTCAGTACATTAAAAAACAAAAACCAGATTTATTAATTGTAAAATTTTGGATTCCTGTTATGGGACCTGCCTTTGGCTCTGTTTTGCGTTTATTGAGTAAAAAAACGAAGAAAATTTGCATTTTAGACAACGTTGTACCGCATGAAAAACGGATGGGCGATGAATTATTTACAAAGTATTTTTTCAAATCAGTTCAGTCATTTATAGCAATGAGTCAGTCAGTTAAGGTAGACTTGAAAACCTTCGAGCCTAATAAAAAGGTGTTGATCAACCCACATCCGGTATTTGATAACTTTGGTGAAGCGATAGATCAGTTACAAGCGAAGAAGAGTATAAATTTAGCAGAGAATCAAGAGTATGTGCTGTTCTTTGGGTTTATTAGAAAGTACAAAGGGCTTGATTTGGCATTAAAGGCTTTCGCTAAATGGAAAAAAGAAATTCCCAATGTTACGTTAATAGTTGCCGGAGAGTTTTATGACAATAAGCAGACATATATGTCTTTAGCAAGTGATTTAGGAATAGAAAAAGAGGTAATATGGCACACGGACTTTATTCCAGACAGCCAGGTGAAAGTGTATTTTTCAGCTTGTAGTTTAGTGTTGCAGCCTTATCATCATGCAACGCAAAGCGGTGTAACTCAAATTGCTTACCAATTTGAGAAACCAATGGTAGTTACCAATGTAGGGGGATTACCTGAATTGGTAGAAGAGGGCAAAACTGGTTATTTAGTTGAGCCAGATGCTGATAAAATAGCTGAAAAAGTAATCCATTTTTTCCAAAAAGATTCGAATTCATTCGAATCAGATATGAAAGACGCTAAAAAACGTTTTTCATGGTCTGCAATGGTAGATAATATTCTAACTTTATATCAAGATTTAGAGTAATGAAAGAATTTGAAATAATACGCAGTAGAGCTCCTTTAAGAATAGGACTAGCAGGTGGCGGAACGGATGTTAGCCCCTACTCAGATTTATATGGTGGAAGTATATTGAATGCAACAATTAGTTTGTATGCTTATGCTACAATAGAATTGGTGGAGGATAATAATATCTCATTTCATGCCGTTGATCGAGAGGAATTTGAAGAATATCCTTTGCAAAAAGAACTGCCTATCAACGGCAAGTTGGACTTGCTAAAAGGGGTATATAACCACATGGTAAAGCATTACAACGTAGCGCCACGGGCCTTAAAGCTTTCTACTTATGCCGATGTGCCTTCTGGAAGTGGTTTAGGAACGAGTTCAACATTGGTCGTAGCTATTGTTGGTGCTTTTGCTGAATTCTATAACTTGCCTTTTGGTGAATACGAGATTGCAAGAATCGCTTACGACATCGAGAGAGTAGACCTAGGTCAAGCGGGAGGTAAACAAGATCAATATGCTGCAACCTTTGGAGGTGTTAATTTTATGGAGTTCAAAAAAGATAATACCGTATTGGTGAACCCTCTCAGAGTAAAAGATAAGTACTTAAATGAGTTAGAATTCAATTTATTACTTTACTATACTGATACTTCAAGATTTAGTTCTGATATTATTGAAAAGCAGGCGGACAATGTAAAGCAAAAAAATGCGAAGAGTATTGATGCCATGCATAAGTTAAAAGAACAATCTGTTCGAATGAAGGAAGCTATCTTAAAAGGTGAACTAGACAAAATTGGGGAGATTTTGGATTTCGGATGGCAACAAAAAAAACAAATGGCGGTAGGGATTTCTAATCCTGTAATTGATGGCATTTACGATGCGGCAATTAAAGCTGGTGCAACTGGTGGAAAAATTAGTGGTGCTGGTGGCGGAGGATTTATGATTTTCTATTGCCCTAAAAATACCCGATATGCTGTAAGAAAGGCGTTAACAACCATC